>CAYMUZ010000181.1:0-9231 GCA_964393875.1 uncultured bacterium
TCAGGCAGCATTGACCGGGCATCTGGTGCTTTCCACATTGCATACCAATGATGCGTGTGGGGCTGTCACACGCCTGGCCGACATGGGCGTACAGCCTTTTTTGATTGCGAGTGCTGTGGTCGGAGTTTTAGCGCAACGGCTTGTGCGCAAACTTTGTCCGTCTTGCCGCGTTCCCTTTGAGCCGCCGGCCGCGCTCTTAAGCGAACTGGAGCTGAGAGCTGGAGAAAATCTCTTTTATGAGTCAAAGGGCTGTGAGCAGTGCAAACATCTTGGCTATGCGGGGCGCACGGCCATTCATGAGTTGTTGGTGCTGACACCTGAACTACGCGAAAAAATTACAGCCCGTGCTCCGCAAAGTGAGCTTGCGGCCGTGGCGATGAAACAGGGCATGCAGATGCTGCGTGCCGGAGGACTTGAAAAAGCAAAGCAGGGCGTGACAACACTTCAGGAAGTGTTGAAAGCCACCGCCTAGAAAAGGGCGCAAAGGGAGAAATGTCTAAATTTTTTTACCGGATTGAAGATGTTGACGGAAAAGGAGCCGAGGGGATTTTGGAGGCGGACTCTGAAGAGACGGCCCGGCAGTTTCTAGCGGAGCGTCGGTACCGCATTCTGGAATTGTCGCCGCATCGTGAATACAAAGGATGGCAAGCGTTTCAGGCCCGGTTTGAAAAGGTTCAGCCGGCGGCTTTTAATTTTTTTGTGCGTCAGCTCGCGACGCTGCTCAAGGCGGGTGTGCCGATGTTGACGGCGCTCTTGACTTTGCGCGATGGCTGCAACGATCTGGTACTTAAAAAAACGCTCAATGCAATGTACCACGATGTTGAAAAAGGGAACGGCTTTTCCGAAGCCGCGCAAAAGCACCCGAGAGTTTTTAATCAGCTGTTTAATGCGACGGTGCGTTCCGGAGAAACTATCGGCGAACTTGATAATGTGTTGTTACGGCTTGCCGAGTTACTCGAACGCGATTACCAGACGGCGTCAAAAATTAAATCGGCACTGCGTTATCCCATCTTGGCGTTCAGCGTGATGACGGTGGCTTTTTTGGCGGCCACGCTTTTTATTATCCCGCGCTTCAAGACTTTATTTTCCAGTTTTGGGGCAGAACTGCCGCTGCCCACCCGGGTTCTTCTGGGTGCGAGCGACCTCGTGACGAACTATTGGTATTTTGTGATTGCCGCCGCAGGGCTGATCTTTTTTGGGGTGCGGCGGCATTACAAAACAGAAACCGGCCGGCTTTTTTGGGATGGCCAGCTGACGCGTATTTGGATACTCGGTCCTTTTTTTCGCCAGGCCATGTTTTCGCGTTTTTCACGCATGCTCGGCATGATGCTTAAGAGCGGGGTCAATATTTTACAGGCCTTGGATCTGGTTGCGGATGTCGTGGATAACGCGATGCTACGCCGCTCCATTCTGAAAGTTCGTGAAAAAGTAAGTCAGGGACACCCCATGGCCGAACCCATGTCCCACGACGATGTTTTTCCCCTGCTCGTAGTGCAGATTGTGCGCGTAGGGGAAGAATCTGGAAAGATGGATGACCTACTGGTTCAAATTTCCAGCTACTACGACTCCGAGTTGGATGTGATGGCTAAAAACATGGAGTCGTTGATCGAACCGTTTTTTATCTTGATGCTGGGTGTGCTTGTTCTTGTTTTAGCCCTCGGAATCTTCCTGCCGATGTGGAATCTGTACGGAGTGATGCTCAAAGGCGCTTGAGCTTCGATTCCGGCTGCGCGCTCGCTCCGGAATTTGCCAAGCTGCTTAAACAATTTCAATCGCTGAAATTAGTCCTAACCTATTTTCACATAAGCAGTTGTCTTGAATAATAAGTTTTTTTGATAGTAATCGATCTTGAATGAATGTGAGAGTATAGAAAAATTGCATTTAGATCGGTTTTATTTTATGAAACAGTGCTATACTATCCACAGTGAGTATCAATAACGAGGAGGTTATTCGATATGAATATGATAAGAAAAAACATGAAAAGTGAACGTGGTTTTACACTGATTGAAGTGGTTATTGTAATGGTGATTCTTGGGATTTTGGCGGTGGTGGCCATTCCAAAGTTTGTGGATTTGACGACCAATGCCAAGGTTTCAGCGACTCAAGCGACACTGGGTTCTATCCGTTCAGTGCTGGCGATTGAGTATGCAAAGAATGCGGCCAATGGCAGCCCGGCTTTCCCGGCGTCGATTGGAGCCGCTAATTTTGCAAATAACCAGGAACCCAAGAACAGTTTGACTGGCATTTCCGGTGCTGTTGCAGTGGCAAGCGCGCCAACGGGCACGGCAACGGATGCCACCAAAGGTTTTTGGTACATTGTCGCAACGGGTGTTTCCGGAGCTTATTCCGACGGAACGACCGATACGAGCGCCTGGTAGTTGATTTTCTGTTCACGCAAAAAAGCGGAGGAGCTTCGGCTTCTCCGCTTTTTTTGTCAAACCATCTGCGTTTTTGACCGATAATCTTACCCGGATCTTATTGCGGTTCTAAAAATGTTCTCAAGTAGAAAGGCCTCGCTCTTTCTGCTAGTACCTTCCGACATTTGATTTTGTGTGTTAACGGTACAGTACTGTGCAGCCCCATAAATTCAATCGGAGCGCAGTACTAGACAAAAGAGCGGGGGCCTGGAGTAGGTTCCTATTTGATGAAGTTCGGTTTGAAACAAGCGGAAAGACTGCAAAAATTTCTTATGCGCAGACGCGGCCGATTCATTCTCGGCTTCGATCAAGGGACGTGTGCTTTGCGTTACGTACTCTGGGATCGTGAAAAGCGTCAGATTGCCGGCTGGAAGCAGTTCGATCTAGATGCCCGCGAAGGGGATCACAAACGCCGGACGGTTGTTGAAACGCTTAAAGAGATTATTCGGGAACTGCCCAAGAATCAAATCGCCGCTGTCCATTTGCATTTGCAGGGAGAGTTTCTCATCACTGGCCATCTAGAGCTGGCGGCCGATCATCACCCCGCAGATGCGGCCCGCGTGCGCGCGGAAATGCGCTCTCGTCTTGGTTTTCCCATTGACAGGGCCGCTTATCTTTGGCGAGAGATCGCACCCCGCGTGCCTTTGTCTGTGAAGACTGAGGCCGACTCTCAAGAGGCGAAAAACTTGCGGACGATTCATTACGCGGCCTGCCAAAAAACCGCCTTGCTGCCGCTGATTGAGATGGTGACGGCTCTTTTTGAACTTGTGCCTGAAGTAACCACACAGGGGTACGCGTTCGAAGGTCTGTTGGATCTTGTCGGGCACCACAATGAATCGGGCGCGACCGCTCTTGTGAGCGGCGGGCGAAGCATTACCAGCATTTCCATCTTCAAACAGAACCGGCTTGTCTTCGAACGCGAAATCCCTTTAGCGGGGCAGGACATCACGCGGTCCATCTTCATCCATTTTTTGCAGGGCAAGTCTCTTCACAATGCCAATGACCTCAGCATTGCAGAGACATTTAAGAAGAAAAGTTTTATTGCTGGATATCCGCCAGCGGCGACTCTTGCAGGGCTTTCGCCCGCTGCGGCTCCGTTGAATGAAGAGGCGAACCATAGGCTTGGTCAAAGCATGCAGGGTGTTTTGGGTGCGTGGGTTCAGGATTTGCGGCTCTCTTTTGCGTATTTTAACGAACATTACGATCCTATCCCCATTACGCAGATTTTGTTTCTGGGCGGGATGGCGAATCATCAAAACCTGGATCGCTACCTTTGTCAGGAGCTGAATATTCCAGTTGAGACACTTGTCTGTGACCCAACCAAGATTTCCGTCTCTCCCGGGGTTCCCGGAGGAGACGAGTGGTTTAAGCATTTCAATGAATATGCCATGGCTTGTGCCCTTGCGCTGAAGGAACCCGGGGATTTTAGCCTCACTCCGACCGAGCTCAGACGGGTGGACTGGAATTTTCTTTTGAAACCTGCTTTGCGCATTTTCTCCGCCACAGCACTCATCTTTTGTATCGCTGCTTTTGGTGTTTTGCGTTTCCAAAAAAGCCACTTGCAGCAAGTCAGAAAAATCATCGCAGAGCACCGTGGTTTTTTGAATCTTTTGGAAGGGCCTTTTTCAGAGATGACCCGCTGGGAACAGTTTTTTGCCCATGCCGACTATGACGCAATGAGTGCGCCGGATTTTTTAAAACAGCTGGCTCGCATCACACCCGAGAACATGCTTTTGGTGAAGCTGGTGGTGAATCGGCGGTCTCTGGAACTTTATATGGAGGGTTCCATTTACGGAGATGCCAAGAAGCGTGCGATTACGCTGGCAGAGTTTACGCGCGCGCTTAAAGAAAGCGGTGGGGTCGAACATTTGGAGGTGCCTCTGTGGGAGCCAAGCAGTTCAGGGATCGACAAAGGAGTTTTTAAACTCACGGCTCGGTTCGTGACCCGAAAAGGCGGCACAGCTTGATTGCGATTAACCAGACGCAAAAGCAGTGGGTTTTTGCGGCGGGGGCGATTGTTTTTTTCTTCGGATTTTTACTGCTGGTGCTTTGCCCCCAATATGCGGCCGTTCGAAAGCTGGTTCTGGATGTCCGCGGAGCTGCCCGGGACAATGCCGTGCTTGAAAGGCAGATTCTGACGGTGAACAAATCTGGCCGCCGGCTTGAGGATATTCAGGAAAAACTGCATGCTTATCAGGCGAAAACCCCCTCCTACGAGGACCTCCCGTATGTGTTGGATGTGGTGGCTTCCTCGGCGCAGGCGGATGGCCTCAAGGTGGTTTCGCTGCAAGCGCTTGACGAACAACCTGCTTCGCAGACGCCGGCATTTCTGGATCAAGGTCAGGCGATTCGCTTTGCCGTCATGAATTTGCAGGCAGACGGAACTTTTATTCAAATCGAACACTATCTGGAGGGGCTTGAAAAAATGCCCTTTGAGGTATTACTGCAGTCGGTGATGTTTAAAAATTCGGTTCCGGTCGAAGCCCACAGCCGCGAGCCGATTCTTGCCGCGGAGATTCGAATAGAGGTTGCAATGCGTTTTCCACAAAAGAGTCTTTAGAAAGGGGGGCTTCTATGCCGAATCACCCAGAGTCATCCTCTCCGCAGGAGTCCTCCGCAGTGCGGTTTCTTGAAACCAATCCCTTGGGATCCAAGAAGAAACAATCAGAGGCGAAACCGGGACAGCTTTATTTGTTGTTGGCTCTTTTAGCGGTTTTAATCTGGGTGCTTTTTCATTTTCCCACCGGTTCCTTCCGCAAACCCAGTCATGTTCCTTCAGCAGTATCCCCCGTGCCGCCGTATCCGGTGGGGGTACAAAAGGCGATTGAGCCCGCCAGGGTGAAGCAATCTCAGGAATCTGCCTCATTGCGCAGTAGCCCTTTTTCGATGGAGGACCGCGGCTCTGTTGCGCCCGCGCCGGCTCCTGCTTTACCTGTTTTATCCGGAATTCTTACGGAGCCATCGGGTCAGGGAGGGCAGGCATATGCCGTCATTAATGGAACGGTAGTTAAAAAGGGTGACCGGGTGGCCGATAACCTTGTTAAAGAGATTGCCGCCGAAACAGTGACGTTACAAAAGGAAGACGGCGAGGTGTTTGATCTTCGCCTCGAGCCGTCCAAAACATCGGAGAGCGAGTGACCATCGCAGAAGCTATTCCCATTTCGTCCGTCTGTGAACCGGATTTTATCCGGGAATATGCCGAGAGACGAAATGCTTTTTTCGGCTTTCGTGAAGAGCCGTTTCGGAACACGCCCGACCCTGATTTTTTCTTTATGAGCGCTGGCCACCGGGAAGCTCTCTACAGCCTGCTTTTTGGTATTCAGGAACGCCATGGATTTTTGGTGATTGCAGGAGAAATCGGAGCTGGCAAGACCACGTTGTCACGCCTGCTCTTGCGGCACTTGCCGCCCGAAATTAAAACGGCTTTTGTGCTCAACCCAAAAATGCCGCCTTCCGCCTTGCTTTCCGGAATCGTGCGTGACTTTGGCATTCAAGAAAAAGGGCGTAGCAAAACAGCCTGCTTTGCGGCGCTGGAACGTTTTTTGGTAGAGGGTGCCGGCACAAAACAAAATGCGGTGCTCGTCATCGACGAGGCGCAGGGGCTTGACCTGCGGCTGCTTGAAGAATTGCGCATGCTTTCAAATTTGGAAACAGTGAAACAAAAGCTCTTGCAGATTGTTTTGATCGGTCAACCGGAACTTAAAGAGAAATTGAGCCGTCCGTCCCTCGAGCAGCTGCGACAGCGGGTCGGGCTCTTTTTACAGCTGCGAGCGATGGAACTTGGCGAAACCCGCGATTATATTTTTCACAGGCTCCGCTGCGCCTCAGGCGGTCAATTGGGGCTGTCGCTGGATGACGATCTTTTGAAAAATATTCACGGATTGTCCCGCGGCATTCCACGTTTGATTAACAGTCTTTGCGATCGCATTCTCATGGCGGCCTATTTTGCCGGTACCCCCCATCTTTCAGTCGATGTGGCGGGGCAGGCGCTGGAGGAAATGGATTTTGTGTGCGGGGTTTTAGAGGAGGGTTCCGTATGAGTCTGATCATGGATGCTCTTGAGAAGGTTCAGCGAGACAAGCTCCAAGATGTGTCAGTCTCTGAAACGCCTCGTGAAAATCGGACAAAGCCTGTTGATTTCCGGCCGTCCTTTGCCCCTTCTTTAGTTCCTGCTGCGAAAGAAAGCAAAGGTCATTTAACCGCTGTCTCAAAAGACGTGGCGGTTCTTTTGCTGGCGCTGGCGATTCCTATTTTCTCCATCTCGACTTTAGTGACGGTCGGGTGGTCCGCAGTGAAGAAAAATGCAGTTGCCGCAAAACCCAGCCCGCCGTGGAAAGTTTCGTTGCCGGACACTCCCGCCTCTTTGCCGGCCTTGGAGGGAATTGTGCGTGATGGGAAAAGCGCCTTTTGTCTCTTGGGAGGACGTATTTTTCGTGCGGGTGACCGCTGGCGCGATTATTCAGTTCAAAGCATTGAAGCCCGCAGTGTGGTTTTATCAAGCTCCGAGGGGCGGGTGGTGAAACTGTGGCTAGCTTCATAAAGTGAAAGCGCGGAGGAAGACAATGTCGACGAGAAGTAGGAGCGTAGCGGTGTTGCTGATTCTTTCCATGCTAAGTCCGCCTGTCTTTGTTTGGGCGGAGGTTCCGGTTGCGGCACCCAAAGTCGCCGCAAAGCCGGTGGTCGTGGAACCGGTTGCTTTACCCCTTGTGTCTGCGAACGGGGACTTAATCTCAGTAGAATTTCATGAAGCCGATATTCAGTCAGCGTTTAAAATTTTGGCGCTTAAAGGCAATGTCAACATTGTGGCCAGCCCGGAGGTTCAGGGAAAAATATCTATGCAGCTCAAGGATATTCCCTGGATGAGCGCTTTTGAAACAATCGTCAACACGTATGGATTTGCTTATGAAAAGAAAGGAAGTATTTACGAAATTCTGACACCTGAATCGCTGCAGGCCCGCCGCAACGGCAATAAAAAATTGGGACAAGAAGTTTTTACACTCGACTATGCGTCGATTGACCAGGTCTCTGCAGCCCTAAAAAAAAGCTTACCCGGCAATCCTGTGGTGGAACCCATTGCGGGGACCAACCAGATTGTGATCAGTGATGATGCGGCGCATCTGGAGGCGATTCGTCAATTGATTTCAGAAATTGACCGCAAAATGCCGCAGGTGCATATTGAAACGAAGATTGTGCGCACCACTTTGAACAAGGGCGAGAAAATGGGATTGAATTGGAATGCTGCCGCGGAACTGCGCGGGTCTAAACGCCCGTTTACCTTTCCTTTTTCAGCTAGGCCGGGGGAAAGAAGTCGTTTGGTGGATCAAGATCTTTTTCCCACTGGGCAGACGGCGCAAGAAACCACGACAAACGTGACTTCGGGGGGCGGGTCCACGCAAAGTCAGACGACCAATTTTCCGGCCGATGCAGCGCAGGGTTTTCCTTTTGTGCAGCCGGCGGATTTTAAATTTGGCACGGTTGATTTCAATCAGTTTAATGTGATGTTTAACCTGCTGAGCAGCCGGCAGAGCACGAAGATTATTTCTAATCCGCGAATCGTGGTGCTGAATCATCAGTCTGCGCAAATACAGGTGGGGGATGAAATCGGTATTCCAAAATTGGAGCGCAATGAAACGACCGGGGCTTTTGAAGTGACCGGTTTTGAGAGCCGCAACACGGGCATTGTCTTAAAAGTGACCCCGCACATTAGCAGACAAAATGAAGTGATGTTGAAGGTGCGGCCGGAGGTGACGAAGTTCATCGGCTTCGAGCCGATCACCAACACCAATTTAACGAGCCCCCATTTTGAGACAGTGGTGGCCGAAACGACGGTCATGATTCACAGCGGCGATACGCTGGTGATCGGGGGGCTGATCAGTGACGAGGACGCCGAAGCGCAAAACAATGTGCCGTATCTCAACCGGATTCCGGTGGCCGGCTGGCTTTTCAAATCGCATAGTCCACAGAAGGTCCGCACCGAAACGATTTTTTTTATCACCGTGACTTTGGCCGACGAAGTTTACAATGAGAAAGCCCTTGCGGATTGGAGAAAATCGCAGAAGAATTTTCAAAAAGAACGCAGTGAGTCTAAAGAGGAATTAAGCCAGGCCGCCGCCGGAAAAAATAAAAAAAAAGCGGGACAGCGCAACGATAAAAAATAATGAGGAAAAAGGCGGCAGGCATTCTTTTTTTTGTTTGCGTTTGGGCGGGTGCCCAAACACGTGCTTTCGCCGTGCCTGAACTGAGCGAGGGTTCGGTTGCGGCGGTGCGAAACACTGCAGATGAAAAGTTAGAAGAGATTTCGCAGCGCCTTGAGCGGCTTGAAGAAAATCAGCAGAAAATCTTAAAGGCTCTCGAAGTTCTTTCAGAAGAACACCAGCAGCTGCGTTATTGGATTCATAAGCGTTAGGAGAGAGGCCATTGAAACACTGGATTATTGTGGCTCTTGCGATGCTGATTGGAGCGGGTTGTATGTTTGCGGGAAAACGGCAGTCGGTTATTTACCCGATGTCGTATGACCAAACCTATGCCGCAGTGCTCTCGGCGGTGGATGACCTGCCTGATTGGCGGTTGGTAGAGACCGATCAGCTTCAGGGAACGCTTACCTTCGAGGCGGGCGGCTATTTGTCGTTCCGGCGCACAACAAAAATCATTGTGAATCGTATTGCGCCCTTCCAGACTCAAGTAGAGATTTATCGCCGCAAAGCTTCCATCTGCGATCAAAAATTCTTCGATACCATTGACCGACGTGTTGGCGAAAAAGCCCTGACCTATCCGCGTTAGGCTCTCCAAGTGTCTATGTGATTGTTTTGCAGAG
>CAYMUZ010000182.1:0-3372 GCA_964393875.1 uncultured bacterium
AAGTGAGGCAGCTTTACCGCCAACACAGCGCCCTGAATGGCTTCCATGCGCGCATTAAAACCCAGGCAATCATGTGTGTAGCGTGCAATGCCGCCGTGATTACGTAATTTACGAATTTGAAGCGCAAGTTTTTCATCTGAGGTCACCACCGCGCCGCCTTCTCCAAACGCCCCGAGATTTTTACCGGGATAAAAACTAAAACAGGCAGCCTCTCCAAAACTCCCCACGCGCTTTCCCTGCCAACGGGCGCCATGAGCCTGCGCGGCATCTTCGAGGACAAATAATTGATGGCGAACCGCAATTTTTTTAATCTCATCCATTTTTGCAGGATGTCCGTAAAGATGGACGGGCACAATCCCGCGGGTTTTGGGGGTAATCGCCGCTTCGATGGTTGAAACGTCCATCGTATAAGTTTCAGCGTCCACATCTACAAAAACAGGCGTAGCGCCTGACCATGAAATCGCCTCGGCCGTCGCAATAAAAGTCTGCGAAACCGTAATGATCTCGTCGCCCGGTTCGACACCCAGCGCCAAAAGCGCCAACTGCAGAGCGGTTGTTCCCGAATTAATACCCACGGCATATTCTGCACCGCAATAGTCGGCAAAGGCACGCTCAAAGGCTTCGACCTCGGGACCCAAAATATACTGTTGAGCATCCAACACACGCCCCATAGCCTTGTCGGTTTCACCCTTGAGCGCCAGGTATTGGATTTTCAAATCATTAAACGGAACATTCATGTTTTTTTTGCTGTCTCTGTCAGAAAAAATCCGATTAAAAAAACAGCCCCTGCTCCAACAAAAATGCCAATGGACCCGCGTTCATCGTGCTGGAATTCAGCCACCCACATCGCCGCGGGCATCGTCAAAAGACCCAACAACTGCAAAAGCCGTCCCAGAGGATAAAACATTTAGGCTCTTCCATCCAGCCTTAGCCAAAGTGCTTCATCGTAAGGCGGCAATTCGTGGTTCTCAAGCACCTGAACATTCGCAACCTCTGACGCCAAAAAATCCATGGCAGGCCTTGAATAGATTCCTAGAATTTCGCGTGAGTTTAGCACAAATACATGGGAGATTTCACGTCCATCGATCAGAGACAAAGTCACCACATGCGCACCACTCAAAGTTTCGGGATGGCGTTGAATCTGCGTCTGAAATTTTTCTGCAAGCAGGCGCCTCGACTTTTCCACAAACATGGTTTTAAACACGGGCCCCCGTTTTGTCTGCCGCGCCTCCGCCTGTTTAAAAATAAGGTCCGCTTTGCGGTACATCATCACCAGAAAAGGAATCAACGTTACAAGCCAGGTCGCACCCACATTTTTAAGCCAGGGGCCAAAGTAACCGCCGCCGGAGTGATTAAGCTCTCTTCGAAAGACGAGGCTCCAAAAAATCAGGGCGGCAATCAACGCCCCGATGAGAAGACTGCTGCCCCGAAGCCACAGATCTGCCGCTCTTTCCTGATCCTGATTCAGCCGTTTCCAGATCCGCTCTTTTTTGCGCATAAAGGGCGTGACAAAAAGAAACCAGGTCCCAAAAACTGCCGCCGACCAAACCACGGTCAGCTCTGAGCCGTGAATTTCACCAAATAATTTTGTTAAAAAAAGAGTCCAGAGCGCCGCTGAAACAATAAAGCTCAGGGCAAAACCAAGAATCCACACAAGCCAAAATTTAAACCCAAAAGGGTCTTGTTTTGAATTCATGTCCGATCATCTCCACTGAACCCGGTAAAGCATCCAGTAAACAACCACTCCCGTCACAGAAACGTACAACCACACCGGCAGGGTGATTCGCGCAATCGCAGAGTGCCTGTCAAAGCGACCGCGCAGGGCAAAATACAGTGTCCGGATAGACAACGGAACAATGACGACCGCTAAGAGGGTGTGTGTAAGCAGGAGGGTAAAATAAACGGGCCGGATCCAACCCTGCCCCGGAAACCGCGTGACCCCGTGGTGGGCGTGATAATACAGGTACGAAATCAAAAATAGGGTCGAGGTACAGCAGGCCCCAAGCATCGCCATGGTGTGTGCTGTTACGGCTCTCTGACGGATAAGCACGTATCCCACAATCAGAAGAAAAGCGCTTGTCGCATTCAACGCCGCATTGAGCGTCGGCAGCTGCTCAAGCGGCACGGGAGCCTTCCTTTTCTCTCTCAAGCCGCACTGCATCGGCGGTTAACTGCCGCAGCTGCTCCGGCACCAGGCTATCGTAATAACCGCGGATATTGAGAGCGCGGTCAACCAATACGAATTTTGTACTGTGTAAGATGTGACCGCTGTCTTCCTCCATCAAGCCCCCGGCGGCAAGGTGAAAGTGTTTAATGGCTATGTCATAAATCCAGGCGCGTGCCCCGGTCAAAAAAAACCAGCGGTCTGGGTTCGCTTCAAATTGAGCGGCATAGTCGCTCAGCACTTTGGGTGTGTCGTAGTCAGGATCCACGCTGAAAGACACCCGCCGGATTTCAGGATTATCGCCCAACTCCTTCCCGATTTGGTTTAGATGCTGGGTCATCAGCGGACAGGGCCCCGCGCAACGGGTAAAAATAAAATCTGCCATCCAGACTTTCCCGCGGAGAGAACTTTCGGAAAACCCCCGCCCCTGTTGATCGATCAGTGCAAACTCAGGAACGTGCCCAAGAATGGGGAGTGTCTCACTTTTTTTATGTCCATGGATAAAAACGAAGAACAGCATCGCCGCCATCCAAAGCACTAAAATGAGCGCCAAGAAACGCTTCATCCGAGAACTTCCCCCGCCTCGCGGGCACCCGCGAGACGCTGAGATATCCAGAGCAAGAGCGCTCCGAAAAAAACCATAATCAGCACGGAGAGAAATACAGCGCCCGGGTACGCGGCAAGTTGTCCCTCCATCGCAGTGCGCAAAAGAAACAATCCGTGGCTGAGGGGATTGATGAACACCAACGCCCGCAACACCCGGGGCGCCCCATCCGCCGGGAAAAGTGCGCCGGAGAGAAACCAAAGCGGCATCAGCACTAAATTCATAATGGCGTGAAATCCTTGGATGGATTTAAAGCGCCACGCCAACGCAAAACCCAGCGTTGAAAGCACCACTGCATTTAAAAAAAGCATCAGCGTAACCTCAAGAAGAGAAACACAGGTCAAGCGCACCCCCACAAGCGGGGCGGCGGCCAGGAAAAGCAAACCCTGCAGCACCGCCACACAGGTACTGCCCATCACCTTGCCGGCAATGATCGTCCACACCGGCGCGGGGGACACCAACACCCCTTGCAAGAACCCTTCACTACGGTCTTGAATCAATGAAATGGCTGAAAAGATTGTCGTGAAGAGAACCACAAGTAAAATAGTTCCCGGCAAAAAATATTGCAGGTAGCTTGGCCCGCCTTGTGCCGCGGCAACACCCG
>CAYMUZ010000183.1:0-3797 GCA_964393875.1 uncultured bacterium
TAAAGGGAACTTACGTTCCAACATCCCCGCCAAGAAGACCACGCGGTAATCTTTTTCCCTCGCGAGCGAAATGTCGTAAACCTGCACACGATTTGCATCACCGCCCCGCAGTGAATAAAGATCAAGTTCTACGAGCCTCAAAAAACGGTCCGCAAAGCCGTCAAAAAAACCCGTATTTTCATCCTCCACTTTCTGCGCATGCCCAAGAGAAAATTCAATTTCCTCTAAAATGGCATGAACACGCCTTAGGGAGGCCGCGTCACGCCGCGCCGCCTCCGTAATCAACCCGGCGTCTGCCTCAAGAGTCAATGCGGCGGCCACTATTTCAAGAAATGAATTTTTAAGAGCGTTGAAAGAAACCGCGCCGCGCAAGCGGTCTTCCCACCCGCACAGAACGGCGAGACGAACCAAGGCTCCGGGACCTAGTTCTGACGGATCAGCCGCGGTGACGGCCTCCATCCAGCGTTGGCGGCCACCGGCAATACGCCGCCGCAAAGCAAAGTGTTCCAGCTGAGCGACCCATTGCAGCGGGTTATCTTCTCCGCCCAAGCGGCGCACATAAGTTGATTTCAGAAACGCCATTAAATCACTACGGCACCAGTCTTCCCGAAACAACCGGACTAATCGCACCAAGACACGCACTAAAGGGGCAAACTCAAGCCGCTCGCGCTCATGAATTTCAACGGGGAGCGCATAGCGCCGGAACGTCGAGCGAATCACTTCCTGGTAATCACCGACCTCGCGCAGTAAAATCGCAAAGTCGCTGAAACGATGATCCCCCACACGATGCATTCGGTCAATATGCCGGGCGATCATCTCAACTTCTCCTTCAACCCCCACGGCTTCCAGGCAGAGGATTTCAGGCCCCGCCACCGGCAGCTGCGGCATCTCTTCCTGCGAAAACAATCGCCGTTCAATCCATCTCAAAGACGACGGCGTCTCCGGCTGCTCCCGAGGCCTTAGGATCGTTTCTTCAAAACCCATGGCCCGCAGCCTTTGACGAAAATAGTCAGGACCTTGAAACAACACGGCCCTGGCCGAATTCGGGTCGACCGTGAGCGCAACCGTCACCTCTGCAGTCTGGGCGCACAGCCCCTCCAGACAGGCATATTGCAATTCTGAAAAATCAAAAAAACCATCGACCCAGACATGTTTAAAACGCGCAATTTCAGGCACAGTGCTCTTGGCCCGCTGTGCCGCTTCCGCCATCAGGTCTGGCCGGTCACGCAATCCGCGCTGCTTGAGTTCAGCCTCGTACGCCTCAAAAAGGCTCGCCAAAGTTTCGTACTTCGGGGCCAGGACGGGTTCGATCCGCTTCACAGCATTCATGCGCTCTCGGAACATCGGCGCACTCACGAGCGATTCCTTTAATTCTGAAAAAAAAGAAAGCAGCGTGGTGATAAATCCAGGGCTTTCTTTTATCTGCGCAAAATAATTCCACGGCCCTTGCTCCAGGAGGCCGCGCAAAATAAGAAACCGCGTGACATTTGTCGCCGCAGATTCTCCGGGACCAAAAAGTTCGGTCATCCATCGGGAAAAAGTTGTCACTCGGCGATGAAAAAAACCTGCGGTCCCGCGCTGCAGCATCAAATGGATAATGCGCTGGGCATGTTCAGCGGAAGGAAGAAGATAAAGCAATCCGGGCTCAAGAGGATCGGTAAGAGTGCTCAATGCGGTTTCAAACTCGGCGAGGAGTCGGTATGTTTTACCGGACCCGGCGGGGCCGATGACCAGACGTCTCGGGCTGGTTTTAGCCAAAGCAGAATTACCCTTCGTAGTAGACAGCGGCCGAATGGGGTGTTTCCCAAAGCGTCACTTTGGAAACCGGAAGTCTCAAACTGCGAGCCTCCTCAAAGATCAGCTTTGCCAGCGTTTCGGCGGTAGGATGTTCGGCCAGCACCACCACGGGTTCACCGGCTTGCTTGAGTGCAGCCAGCGCCGGATCATGCTCCCAAAGAATCATACGGTGATCAAGCGTCTCAGAAATGCAGCGGCCAATCGTTGCCGAGATGTGGTCAAAATCGACCACCATCGCTTGGTCATCCAGCTTTAGACTGGAAAGTTCAATTTCCACCGCTGCGTTGTGTCCATGCAGACGTGAGCACTTGCCGGCATGCTTAACCAGCCGGTGGCCATAACTAAAATGAGTGGTTCGAATAACACGGTACATCGTTTTTAAACAGCTGAGCTGCCACCATCCACGGGAATCACAGCCCCCGTCACATAGTCTGAACCTTCGGTTAAAAATAAAACAGCTTGCGCAATATCTTCGGGATCCCCAAAACGCTTCGCGAGCGTTTGTGCCGCCATTCGGGCCGCACGCACCGGCTTCATTCCGGCCGGCGGCAGAATCGGGCCCGGAGCCACCGCATTCACCTGCACGTGCGGCGCTAATTCACGCGCCAAACACAGCGTCATCGACGCCAGGCCCGCTTTTGAAATGGTGTACGGAGCATACCCAAGCGGGGGTTTGGCCACCGCCCAATCAGTGACATTAATGA
Source organism: uncultured bacterium (assembly GCA_964393875.1). Taxonomy (GTDB): domain Bacteria; phylum Omnitrophota; class Omnitrophia; order Omnitrophales; family Aquincolibacteriaceae; genus JAHFHB01. Next base: position 2,502 of record CAYMUZ010000183.1, read on the forward strand.
TTTTTCCACGCCGCCGCAGCAACATACGCTGTCCCGCGGCCTGCGAAATAAAAAAAGGGGCTTTCAAATTGACGCCCAAAAGTTCGTCCCAGTCTTTCTCACGTACTTGTGCAAGCGGTGTGGAAAAATAAAGTGAAGCGTTATTGATTAAAATGTCGAGCGGTCCAAGTGTCTTTTCTGCCGTCTGAATGAAATCATGCGCACGCTTTTTGAGACCACCGGGAACCTGCGTAGAAAAATCACACCCTAAAACCTCGCAGAGCACACCCAGTTGCCGTATTTCTTTCTGAAGCCCGCGGGCCTCCCGTTCTGACTCCCGAAAGTGCAGCAGAAGATTAGCACCGCGGCGAGCCAGGGCCAGAGCAACGGCCCGCCCGATTCTTTTAGCGGCGCCGGTAATGAGAGCGTTTTTCCCTTTGAGCTGCATGCAAAATCAGGCGTTCACTTTACTCTCAAGCCCGCCCTCGCGATCAAGCGCCGCTAAATCATCGTACCCGCCGATAAATTCAGCTCCGATAAAAATCATGGGCACGGTCATCCACCCCGTTTGTTCCTGGATTTTTTCACGCATGACGTCATCATTGGTCACATCGATCTCTTGGAAGGAGATGTTTTTACTTTTAAGCAGCTGCTTGGCGCGCATACAGTACGGGCAGTGATCAGCCGTGTAAATCTTGACGGGTTTCATAGGATAAATCCTTATTGAACGACGGTTAGAAAGACCGCTCATGCCGCCCCGGCACCGCAGCCACTTGAATGATACGTTCGATCACTTCTTCAATCACCCGGTTAGGGGTTGACGCACCGGCTGTAATACCGATGGTCACATCGCCTTCAGGCAGCCAGGGTGACGTATCCAGAAGCTCCGTGCTAAATACTTTTTTATGCTGAATCAAACGACTGGAGATAATGCAATCGGCATCTTTTACGTGGTAGGCAGGACATTGCTTCAGTGAAATCTCCACCAAATGCCCCGTATTGCTCGAGTTGTATCCGCCCACCACAATCATCACATCCACCCCTTCGGCCGCAAGCTTCAAAATAGCATCCTGTCGATCCTGCGTCGCCGAACAAATCGTGTCAAAGTGACGAAAACGCGAGGCGACTTCCCCTGCGCCATAGCGGCGGAGGATAGCTGCTTGCAGCATGTTGGCAATTTCCATCGACTCGCTTGAAAGCATCGTTGTCTGATTCGCACAACCGATACGCTGCAAATCACGGTCAGGATCAAAGCCAGGCGACGCCGCCGGAGAAAACTCTTTGAGAAATGCTTCGCGATTTCCATGCCCTTCGATA
>CAYMUZ010000184.1:0-7481 GCA_964393875.1 uncultured bacterium
AGAAGGTGCGGGTTTATACAGTCGTCCGCTTTTGTCATAAATACCGGATGGCCGTTACGGCGCAAGACCTTCACCACCCGGTGAGTCACAAGTACGTCTCGACCATTGTGAAATGTAATCACGTCGCCACACCTGATGAACGAGGCTTGCACCGGTTCGTGCCACAGTTTGTCCTCAGGCCTGAAGAATGGATGCATGCTTGCTCCGAACACCTGAGCGCGGAGGTTCCGCGGACTAAAAGATTCCCTTTTGTCAGAATCCGCACATGCCGGCGTCGGGTGAATAGGGCGGTTGCCGCCCGGCCGCACATAGCCGAAGCGATTCATCGCTCCCAATTCTGCCTCAAGCACGGCCTCAAGAAGCTTGTCAGAATAAGCAGGGGGGTTAGCACTGACATTTTTTCGGGGGGTTGACAGAATTTTATTCTCATCAAATTCTTCGCCGGCCATTCTTAATGCGCGAATGAGATCTTGAGACAGAGTTTCCTGCCTGCCCACAAAATCAAGGACCCCGGGCACGGAACCGATATATTCTTCGTAGCGCAAGGTGAGATGCCCTGGCGAATACTTGAGTACATTTTTCATGAAAACCTCAAAATCCGTGGACATATAAAGGTCCAGGCTGTCATCGGTTCTCCAACCCCGCGTCATCCGATAAGTCCAGAAGGAAGGGTACCAAGTCAGGGGGTGCCTGACAAAAGCAAATGTAAACTTACCAGGCTGTTTCGCCGATCGAAATGTATCATGCCCAAAAAGCGATTTTCCAGATTTCGTCATCGGGATGCCCGCAGCCGCAATGGCATGCTGAACCCAGGTCCCGCTGGTCTTGGGGATGTGATAAAAGATGGATTTCGGCAGTATCAGGGCCATGGAGAGTTACGCTCTCAAGACCCTAGGGCCCTGCGATGAAGTTTGTTGTATTTTTTAACGGAAGGCGCCTGATACTTTTTCTTGAGCTTGTCTGTCTTCGGAATATCGTCCTTTTTTTTATCCGTCACGTTCATCCTCCTCTCTTCTAGTCAAATTTGCTCTCCTACGCCCGCAGAATTCTACACGGTCAGCAAACTTGTTACAATCACTGCAAACTCGCTTTTTTTTTTGGGGGGGGAGGGGAATAGCTCTTATAATCTTTCTAAGAAGGCCGGCATGCTCGCAATGTCATCCGGCCCGTATTCAATTGCGTACCCACGCGCTGTCTTGGCTAAAAGCGCGGCGAGTCGCCTCGGGACTGACCTTTCAGGGTTTTTTAGCTCATTCTGAAGCAAACCCCTGAGATACTCGTCTTCAAGCAACCGCTCAAAGAGTGCGACCCGGCTCATGCGTTTTACGGAAAAATTCCCGTCAAACTTAAACTTTGGAAAAACGACTCTGGAAATCTCTGAAACTTCGCCCACACAGCCGGGCCATACCTTCAAAGGATCTAAAATATATTTTTGCCGGCGAACAGACCATACCATCTTAGTTTTAAGTTTGGTAAAGTTTCTTTTCACCGAGACAGCCGGCAAGGCGATGGGGCTGACAAAACTTCTTCCCCGAACACGGCCATCCCCTATTTCCAGGATAGGATGCTCATCTGAAAAATAGTGAAAACCCTGATCAAGGCAGGCGGCTGAAAGAGTACTCTTTCCGGCGCCTTTTTCTCCAAGAATTAAGACCCCACAACCATTTTTTTCGAGCAGAGCGCCATGAACCAAGGATGCGTTTTGAAACCGCAAAAGCAGCGACAGCGGTCCCAAAAATGCCCCGTGAAAAATCCAGTTATCCTTAAAAAATCTGCTCCTGTTCATAACGATGGAAACACGGCTCTTTTTTTTGTCAATCAGGCGGTAAATGCCGGCACGAGAATCATGCGCCGGCATAAGATCGGTACCGAGAAACACCCGTCTCGCATCCCAGCCCTTACCGATTCTATTTGAGAAAGAGATTTCAAAAACTCGGGCGGCGGGCCGGGAAGGATTGCCTGTCCCCGTCTGAAAGCTCCCGTAATAGGGCAGAAACCTTTGGAGAACAGCCAAATATTCGGGATCATCCGTAAGGGCCTGGACTTGCCAGCCATGCAAAGGTAAATTCAAGGATTTAGGACGGCCACGCACTGGTTCCGATTTTGGAGAAAAATCGCTTTCAACGCCAATCAGGTTCATCACGCGCACTGCACAATCTTTGAAATCTTTTTTTAATCCAAGCCTCGCAAAATACACTGAAAGAGTATGGTAAAAACTAACTGTCTCGTGTGCATTATCAAAATGTTTGGACCGACCAGCCACCATAGCTTTGCGCAAGGCTCGCACCGCTCGTAGGTGATTTCCAGAAGCCCCGTAGCCAATTCCCCGGTATACGGATTCTGAGAATGGGCGACTAAGCCAGGCCCATTTCCCGATCGTGGGCCGGCTTGGACAGAAGGCTTCTTTTTGTAGAAGTTTCGCCCCCTTCACCCTCATGCTGTCTTCGGCATTGAGCGGACAGAGAGGGAAACGGCGCAAGATTTTGCGCCATTTTTTAAAAAATTTAATTTCATTGCGCGCTGTATGCACGGAACCACCATGTCGCAATAAGTGATGATGAATGATTTTGACCTGGCCATAGTAAAAAATTTTATACCCGGCCAGCCGTACGCGCATGCAATAATCGATGTCTTCGTACCGGCAGGGGAAAAATATCTCATCGAAAGCTCCCACACGCTCAATGACTGCGCGTGGCAAAAGCCAACATGCCCCGGGCAACGCGTCAATTTCCTTGATGTAATTTCGCTGTCCACGGTCCAGCTCTCCATGGCCAACTGCCCCGAACGGAACCATACTGAACTCCGCACAGAAAATTCGCCGATCAGGAAACACCACTTTAGGGCCCACCATTCCCGTCTCTGGATTTTTGCGTGCAAAATCATACAGCGTCTCAAGCCAGCCCGGGGTTACCTCGGTATCGTCATCAAGAAGCACGACCCAGGGCCGGTTAGTTCGACGAAGCGCCAGATTGGCCCCGCCTGAAAATCCAAGGTTTTGATTGCTTTCAATGAGACTGACCGTGCGCACAAATTTCTTTTTGAGATACTCCGACGTTCCGTCAGAGCTTGCATTATCCACCACTGTCAGCTGGTAGGGTATACCTTGAGTGTGGCGGATCACCGACCCAAGGCAGCGGGCCAATTTTTGTTTGGCGTTGTAGGTCACAACGATAATGTCGGTCAAAGGCAGCTTAGGCACCCTACCTCCTTTTCGCCAGACTTATCTGAAAACGGGATGCGGAGAACCAAGCTTTGGCAATCAACCTTGTCCAATGTGCCAAATAATAGGCCAACAAACCTAAAAATTCAGGTTGGGGCCGCTTGGCCAGATAACTTGCGCTGGGGAATAAATAGCCCAGTTTAAACATAATGCATTCGCGGCGAGAGTTGAGAATTTTTGAAATGGGGACTCGGGGCAAAACTTCTGAGGCGCTCGGACAAAAAAAAGGTTCAAGAAACTCGCTGGATTCATTCAATGGCCGGTCGTCCGGACTCAAGAAACCCTCCTCAACAGCTTCAAGAAGCCGCGCCAGCCGTCCGCGGCCCGCAGCGTCCAAACAAGAGACAGATTCTTCGAGAATCGCGCTAGTCCTCACGTGGTATTTTTTCATCACAAGCGCCAGATCGAGTATTTGCACCAGCCGCGGAATGTTGGTGTCGCTATCATTTAGAATCTGCAAAGATAGGTGGACGGCTTGATCCTCTGGTGACAATACAAAAACAGACTTTCCCATCGCTGGAAATGACTGTGCCCTGCGCCAGACTCGCTTCATATCCAGCGCCACCCAGCGGCCGCCGATCCAAAATCGCGGGTTCCACTGCAAATCCAAATCCAGCTCCCCGTCGACAAAACTATAGCGCCCCCATGCACGTGCCAAGATCTCAGCCTGCCAACGATTACGCATCTGCTTTAGGCGCAGGCCCTGCTGTGCTAAAAATATTTTTGTTTTCGAAAGATCTTCTTCATGAATCAAAAGATCGATATCCCCCATACGCCGAAAAGGAAACTGCGCATAAACTAAGGGGGTGAGTGCGACCCCTTTGAGGGGGATGACCGCAACGTTATGTTCTTCAAAAAAAGCTTGAACTTTCTCAAACTCCAGCATCCTGATCCGATTTTCCCAAGAAGCCAGCCCCATCGCGGATTTAAGACAGGACCGGATCGGGGGTTCCAGACGATCGAGAGCCCCCTCCTTTTCCAAGAGCACTCCGATAAAAGCTAATACCCGTTGGGACTCCCCTGCCCGGATAAGAAAATCCCAATCCAGCCGGCCGTCAAGGGGAGATCGATCGCCGGCAAGCGCTGATCCCCAAACAAGGGCCTTGAGGCAATGCCGGATCAACGTTTTTTCTCGTGAATGGTCCATGGAATTAAAACTGGGGCTTCTTGGTTTTCTTTCAGTTTAGGCAGCTCCGGTAATTTAACACAACGCTTGAACGGAAGACTACTGCCTCATGACATTTAATTTTGGTCGTAGGGGACAGGCATGTTTACCCGCCATGCTTTGTGGAGGGCCTGTCCCCTACAGAATAAACCGGCACCCACAAATTCAAATGTCATACGTCACTACGAAAGGTTTCAAATTGGAACACACCGTACGAAGTTTTTAAAAATCTCACGGGTGTTGCGTTAAAAAACTGAACCTCTCTGATTTCCTCTGAAAGCCTTTTCCCGTCTGTAGGCTCTCGTAAAGCTGAAGCCCTTTATTCGCACACCTCCGCATGGAAAATTGTTTTGCTGTTTTTTTTGCCTCAACAATTAATTTTCTTCTTTCAGCGGGGGCCCGCTTTAGCACCCAGTTTAAAGCTTCTGAAAAATCCTTTTCGCTTTCACGGCGAACAAGCCGGCCGTTAATTTTGTCTCTAACAATATCCCGGACACCTGGTGCATCAAGACCCACCACGGGAGTTCCTGCTGCCATAGCTTCATTCAAAACCATCCCCTGCGTCTCACGATGAGAAGAAAACGCAAAGACATCGATTGCCTGAAAAGCTTGTATCAATTTTTCACCTTTCAGCTCCCCGACAAAGCGCAGTTGGTCTTCTAATTTCAGCTTCTTCAAATAGCCCAAAAGCTCTGCTCCCGATGGCCCGCTTCCAACCACTAAAAAGAGTGCTGCCTTTTCATTTTTTCAAAAACGTGGCAGCCGCCCGGGCAAGAAAGGGAAGATTTTTTTCAGGCGCGAGTCTTCCCACATAACCGACCACAAAAGCGTCTTTAGAAATTTTTGCCTGTTCTCTGAAATTTCCAGCGGTTCCTTTATATTGATTTGAATGAAGGCCGGTAGGGATCACCGCGATTTGCGTTTTTACACCGCGCGTTCTTATTATTTTAGCAACACTTTCACTCGGCGCAATGACATAATCGCAGCAATTAGCAAACCCCGTGGCAAGTTTGGTCACGAATTTTTTTGTGGTTTCAGAATCTCCCACATTTTCCTCATAAAGCGAATGATGAGTGAAAACCAAAGGTAGGTTATGCGCGTAAGCCAGTCGACGCGCTGCGTCCCCCATGAGGAAAGGGTGATGGGCATGAATAATGTCAGGTTTGAAATTGTCCAACGTTTCAAGAAAAAATCCGGCCATAGGAAGTTTCGCTGAGAATTTAGACCCGTACAAATTTTGAAGCCCGGGCACTCGAACCACGTCCAATTCTTTCCCCGGGCTGTTCTCATATTCCGGAGCAACGATCATGACCCGATGGCCGTGTTTACGGTATTCTTTCGTAAACGCGTTCGATTGAACGCTCCAGTCCGCCCACCAGAGGTAAATGGTATTGGTCATCATCAAAATGTTCATAAATTCCTCGGGGAAGGCCTATGGAATTTTCTCCCGGTTTTACTTGAACCCGGAACCTTACATGGGGTGTTAGAATTGTACTGCATCTTCCTTGATTTTCAAAAAAATGATGCAATATTCATTTTGACTCTTATGCCGGGTAGCTTTATGCTACTAGCACACACGAAGATTTCACTAGCACATACGGATGCTTCCCTGCATCCGATGCTGCTGTACTGCCGCATGGGCGGGTAGTGCTAGTCTTTGGCGTGCTGTGCCCGCACAACAAGCGCGGGTGCTGGCATCCAATCTTACCTGAAACCGACAATGAAGAAACCCAGAGAAAAAATCATCACAAATGACCGGCGGCTCATTCGCTGCTCACTCGTCCTCGAAAAAAAAATCATGGGCGATCTCGTTCTACTCCATCAGCCTACTGGAAATTACTACATGCTCAACTCCACGGGAGCGGCTGTTTGGAACTACTGCTGTGAAAGCAGGCCATGGAAGGAGATTCTCGATTTTGTAGCCTGCGAATTCCAAGCAGAAGAAGAACTGGGCTTTCAAGACGACATCAACGTCTACCTGGAAGAACTGCTCCAAGCGGGCCTTCTCGAGATCGCTGCGGACTCTTCTGTCGAGAACAGCCACTTGTGAACTCAGGTCAGACCCACCGCATCCATTATTGTGGTCACTGTCAACACGTCCGAGATGACTACGACCTGGCTTTGAAAATATCAAAGCACACCAAAATTCTCGCCCTTCCCGGCAAAAGTCATTATCTTTATCGCCGCTATGCCGGCAGTGTTTCCGCTACAGATCCCTGGGCTGCACGCGAAACAATGCGCCTTTTGCGACAGCACAAGTCTCTCTGCTTGCACAAACCGGGGCCGCTATAGGATAGTGCATCTGAAAAATTTTCTTTACTTCCCAATGATATCAGGGAGCTAGCAGAATTGATTTTCACTGACCCATTCCGCATTTGAGAAGTCGAAAAATTTTAAAAAAAGCTTTCCTGAAAAGCCTGAATACCGCCACCAATTTTTCAAAAAGATTGGGCCGAAAGAAATCACGGCGCACTTCATCTCGTAGCACATAGTGGTCGGATGAAGAAGATGATGCAAAAGGACATGGTAATTCTTTCAAGCGCTTATGGAATAAAGTCGGCACACAATGAAAACGTCCTTTGCCTCTCGCCATTATTGCGCTCACGACGAGATCATCGCCCAAAAGCACTTTCTTATGTCGGCCGGGGATAAAATATAAATTTTTTAATGCTATTGTCCGCATGATCATGAGCCGTCCTAAGATCATGTCGACATATTGATCTTTGCCCGCTTGAGATGAAAATCGGCGACAGGAACGGTATTCCGAAAAATCGTCCCTGATATTGATTCCAACAGGCCCAATGATCATATTTTCGTTTTTATTCCTTAAGAAATCGACCGCGTCTTTAAGAGCATTCGAATCGGTAAATACCAAATCGTCATCCATGACGGCGACATATTCGGTTTCCGCCATTGAAGCCATAAACCATCTGGCCCATGTTATTGCATTGAAAGAAGAATCAATTTTCCAATCGATGCCGGCACAATCAAAATCACCCCCGTTATTCCAAAGAAAGATTTTTGGATAAAGCGTTTGCGTCCTTATTTGTTCTATGATTAATTTTAGATTTTCGGGACGTTTCCAATGAGTAAAAA
>CAYMUZ010000185.1:0-12007 GCA_964393875.1 uncultured bacterium
TCAAGACTGGCAAGCCAAGGAACGGCTGGCTTCCCAGGATAAAAAACTTGGCCGCGGACCCGGAAAAGGGTCCGCGGACGATTTGATCGACTTCCTTCCCAACAAGTGAAAAAAATGCAAGGGACACGCGGCCTGTGGGAAGCTCATGAGGATCTCCATTACCGAATGACGTTTGAAATAATGGAGGGTGCAGTCTATCTGCGGGTCGTTGGGAATCACGACGAAGCCTTGAAAAATCCTTAATTTCGCGCATCTCGGAGCGGACGGGCCTCTGGCTTTTTTTTGCGCGAGTTGATTTGCGGGGTTTGGCAGAACCGGGTTTGACGGTGCCTTGTTCAAATCCATCTCTGACATTGCGGATATAGTCCGCCGCCGCGTGAAGCAGCTGGCGCGCCTTGAGTTCATTGATTTCAAGGCTCTCCATCAGCATATTGCCAAAAGCAAAAACAAGATTGTAAAGCCCGGCGATTTTGTCAGCCAGCTCTTTGGGGTACGCATCCAAATCCATATTCGGTGATTCCAGATGCTGCACGATAAAATCTGCGGCTTCTTCCAAAAACGGATGCGCGAACCATGCCACAAGAGACAGATGGCCCTCGAATTCTTTGTATTCCCCGCCCAAATACTTGACGACATAACGGGCCGCCATTAAGCCGGCCATCCATTGCAGGGATTGCGCAGTTTCACTCGCCTCCAGCCAGTGGGGCCAAACCGCAGATTTTAATGCATGATAGGCGTCTCTCACTTTATCGGGCTTTGGGGTTTTTGGAATCTTGGCCATAAAATCTGAAATCGAAAGACTCTCGATGACCGATTGGGCTTCGAATGGAATTTCTTTCTGCTCTATAGCAGTTCGTAACCGGTCGAGAAAAGCCACAGACTGTGAATTGGCATAGTGGCGCAGCCCCGTTAAAACCAGCTTCATCTGCTCGGCCGTTTTCGGTAGTGGGAAAGGCAGCTCGACGGATTCCGCCGGCTGTTCCGAGGTAGTCTGGATCTTTCTTAAAGTCAGCTCATGCGGCCCTAAAATTCTCAGAACCTCCGCTAGACTTGTAGGCCCGAACTTCTCGATCTCCAGTAATTCACCTTCTGTCCGGTTGGTAAGATCTTGCACAGAAACAATCCCTCCGCGATTGAAAGCTCCCATCGTGCGCTTGCTAAATTGACCCAGCCAATAAACAGGGTCTGTGGGTTTGATTTTGACAGGCGGAGCCGGCGGCAAACGCTCAAGCGCTTGCTCAACTCCTTGGCGGACAGTTTTCACTGAGAACCGGTGATACGCTAGCGCACGGCGCAAATCTTCGACCGTTACAATTTCTCTGGATTTAATCGCGGTCTTCAATTGCCGGCCGAAAGGCCCCAAACGCTCTACCGGGTGCGATGCTTCGATTGGCTTGTCTTCGTAGGGGTACAATTTCTCATGATAAACAATGGCCTTTTTAACCGCCTTTTTTTCCAATAAAAGCACTGCACTTTTAAATCGCGTGAGAATCTCCCCAATAGCCTGGGGTGTTTTGGGCTCCGCGGCAAACAGTCCCTCCCGCAACACTGTTTTTTCATCGTCCGATAATTCCGACAAGGGCGATTGCAGAAATGCCCGAATAAAACTCATGTCTCTCAAATAGGGGGCTTCTTTTAAAAAACTCTCCCTACCTCGCGAACTTCTCCTTTCGGCCCTCGCCGGAGGCAAGGACGAGAATGACTCAACGCTAACAGCGTTGAGTACATGACGGTCCATGCCATCCGGCAGGGACGAGGCCCAAGTTGTCTTGAGGCTCCCACCGAGAGGCATTTCAGAGCGGCGTATCATGCCTGCTCTGTCAGAAGTTGATGCATATTCATCAAAATTAGTATGTCGATAATTTATATTGACATGCCCTGGATTTTCCGCTAAACTTCGTTCCACAAGTTGAGCCATCAAAGGAGTATTGCGATGACGAGAGCTGGCAAAGATCGACCCGAATTTTCGCGCGAACGAGAGTTCAAAGTTATTTTGGAAGATATTCAGAGCCAGTTTCGCGTATTCGGTGAGGGACTGCAGGACGTCCGTAGCCGCCTGACGCGAGTAGAAAGCATTGTTGGCGGCATCAACCAGCTTAAGGAAGACATGAGCTTGATCAAAATGGCCGTACCACAAATTTTCACGCGCCTGAATAGCCACGACAAACGCCTGGAAATCCTCGAAACTACCCGTTAATCCTGCCACCGCAAAGAAGATCGGGGGTTGTCCCTGCTCATGCGTACCGCTCAAATGCACGAGGTCGCCCGGTTTGCCATGTTCATCCGCACCCGCCCGTATCAAGCCTATCTCTGGACTCAAGACTGGCAAGCCAGAGAGCGTCTGGCTTCCCGGGATAAAAAACTTGGCCGCGTCCGTGGAAACGGTTCCGCGGACGATTTGATCGACTTCCTTCATTCGTGAAAGTTTTTGCGTACGAGAGCTTCCGCCGGTTCTATAAGGATCTGCCCCAAGCCATCCAAAAGAAAGCGGATAAACAAATCCGCCTGCTGTCTGAAAACTCCCGTCATCCTTCCCTGCAGGTGAAGAAAATCCAAGGAACTCGCGGCCTGTGGGAAGCTCGCGTAGATCTCCATTACCGAATGACGTTTGAAATAATTGAGGGCGCAATCTATCTGCGGGTCGTTGGGAATCACGACGACGCTTTAAAGAATCCTTGATTTCGCGCACTTCGGGACTCCGCTCCCGGCGCATCTCGGAGCGAGGCTCCGCCGAGGCCCGAGTTGTCTTGAGGCTCCCGCCGAGAGGCATTTCGGAGCGCGACGTCCCCGTCGCGTCCCGAAAAGTGCCGGGACTCCGCGGCCGGCGCATTTCGGAACGCGCTTTATGCACCTCTTTAGGAACTTGAAACCGTCCGTTCTGAAAAAGAACAAACACACGTTCCTGGCCCGAGGTCTTATCCACATAACGAACGCCTCTTGCATCTTTGGCAACCCGCGGCAGATCCACCCATTCCCGTCGCGCGTTTTTCCAGTCCAACCCCAGCTTCACGGCATAAGGTTTCCCCTTGAAATCCAAGGCGAGCCGGTCCATCCCTGTGCTTAATTTCACATTGCGCGAGGGAGGTGCCGAAACATCCTGATTGGCAAGCCAGTAGCGGACCCACATGCCCTCCGTATAACGCGCATCAATTTTAGCGCGCGTCCTTTTTCCCTCGGGGCCGCGCGGACGATTGGTTTTTTGGGCTTGAGGGATTGCGCCCGTGACATATTCAAATCCAATCTTCGCAGATAAGAAGGGCCGCTCCGTCGTCATGACGCCTTCGGAAATCAACACAATATCCTTGAGTGGAATATCCGGCCGTTCGCCTTTGCCCTTGAGCCACAAACTGGCAACCTGCGTGTCCGGAGGGAAAGAAGGCGGTCCTGCTTCAATGCGAAGCTCAAGGTTTTGCAGCGTAACCGTGGTAGGAATATTCAATTGAACATCCGGTTTCCAGAAATAAATCGCGAGCGTGCGGTTAAAACCCACCTTTGTTTGAATCACGCCTGCGGCTTTCAGCCGGGTTCCGGAAATAATTCTAAGTCCCGGGTTTAAATGACCGCTGACGACCCCAAATAAAATTTCGCGCATCAAAAGTGATACTGGAATCCACAGGTCCTGGGGCGCCGGGTTTCCGCCCAATTCCAGCCGCGCACGCTCCGGCGTTCCGGTCAGGATTTTCCCGCCGCGTGCAAAAATATAACTGGAAACAATAAACTCTGCCGGCGCCTTCACAGGCTGTTTTTTCGCCTTTGCCACAGCAGGCCACTGACTTTGCGCCTTGAAACCAATGCTGTACTCATGCTCCCCGCTTTTGCGAATAAAGGGAATGACAAGCTGGCCATTCAGCTGATCCTGAGTCACGTACATCAGACTTTTCCCGTCAGCTTTTCCCATCAGCACGGCACCGTGCGACATAACGCGCTGCGGAGACAAATCTTCAAGCTTCGGCGGGATGGGCTCATTACGCTCGATAAACGGAATGACTTTGATCAGCCGTTCATTGCTCGAAGCAATCGCCTGTTCACCCAACACCTGATGATTCCGCGAACGTAAACTTACCTGCGTCGTCGCCAAAACAGAAACACTGCTGCCCGCGGCCTTTTTATGCCCCGCAACTGATGTTGTTTCGGGGCCCACCCGCACCGTTTTTAGAATGGTCGGTTCTTTGCCTTTGGTCATTTTTAGATCCCAATACAAACGCCCTTCCTTGATGTACCCGCGCACCAATTCGACTTTCCAACCCGCCTCCTGAAATCCTAAAACAGACCAATCGTAGCGGTAGTTCGGCTGAATCGGGAGCCGCAACTGGCCCTGTTTTTTCGTCGTCCCAAGCAGAAGCCCGCTCAGTTTAGGAAACTCCTTTGGCTTCAGCGCCAAAGCAGCCCAATCCAAATCTGTTTCAGCCAGCAGCGCACCCAACAGCTTGCGATTACCCTCGGCATTCGTCTTATCCGCCGAGTGCGTTTGCCAGTATTTCAGAACAGGCACTTTCACAAGCGGCACAGAAGCCGCAATGGGGCGGGCTGCATAAGGTGTTTCCTCCAAACGCCATGCCTCCAGTTGAATCGCGTAGCGCTCATTCCCTTCCAGAAGCACCGGTTCAAAACCGGGCTCAGATTCCATCTTTCCTCGTGCATTGAGAGTACCGCGCCAAATTCTTTCAGAGGGCCGGCCTGCGGCGTCTAGGGCATAAATTTCAAGGCCCTTCCTTTCCGAAGTATCCATAAAAAACCTGACATAAACATGCGGACTTTGCCCGGCCAGCTTCGCACCGAGATGGATCGTCAAAGATCTGTCCCCCGATGTGGTTTTTTGCAGATGAATCTGGCCCAGGCTGTTGGGCTTAACCACAAGCGGAAGCGGCGGTTCATCGCCTTCATTTTCAAAACGGTAAATCAATTCCTGGTTGGGGGCCAACAGCGCCTCGTCTTCCGGATGGAAATAACGCACGAGCGTATGAGCCTGGCCGCTCTGGCTCGCTTCTGCGGGAACGTGCACAATCATTTTTCTAAACTCCGCCACGGCCTGTGTTTCGACAAACACGGTCCGGCCGGGAATAAGGTCCTTGGAAGCCACCTCGACATACCCGCGTTTTCTGCGCGTTTTGTCAAAAATCACCTCAAGAATGCCGGACTCACCGCGTTTTATCACTTTGAGCGCAGATTTGCTGACGGTACGCTCGCGCTGTTGATAAAGCCATTTCATCAAAAGAATCCGCGCCGGATTTGTGTGTAAAGTCCGTCTGAAAAAAGCGGGATCCAGAGTTTCCGCGCGAGGCTCAATCCCGACCGGCCGTTCGGGTTGAATGGACGCCTTGACCAGTTCACTTTGGAGCTGCGCCGCCAAATCTGCCGATTCCATAACACGGCGAACCCTCAGCCGGTCCCACGTCAGAGCCAACAACTCCGGATAATCCAGCGGCTCAAAAAATTGCTGCGCTGTGACTTTCTTGGCCGTAATCTTTTGCAACAGTGCAAGCCGCTTCGACAGCACTTCGAGAGAAATACCTTCAAGCCGTGCCGCTTGCGCCCCGGAAAGTTTCCAGATGCGAAAGAACAGGTCTTCCCGCGCTTGTTCCGTTTTTTCCGGAAGATTTTCAGGAAGCGCGCCTGAAATTTCCCACTCTTTAAATAGTTCATTTTCGGGCGCAAAAGCCGCCCCAGCTTCACTAACATTTTGGATGGACGAGCGAATACGCCCGATGCGGGACTCATCCGCGGCGGTAAGCAGACGATTGGGCCGAAAACCCTTATCGTAGAGCGTCAGCAACGCCTCCAATCCATCCCTGTCATTGGCTGTCTCAAGCCAGTCCGCAAAATACTGAAACAGATTCAGGTTTCTAGCGCTGTCCCCATAAGGTTCCCCGGGCATTTCTGAAATTTTACTCTCCAAAATAATCTTCAAAACAGCTAAAAATTCGCTATACATCAATCCGTGATCGTTGCTGGGCCATAACGGTCTGGAGCCTGGCAGGTGCACAATAATTTTACGGAGTGTTTCTCTCCGAAAGTTTTGTTTTGAATCCCCATCGCGGCCGGCCAATTTCTCTCCGTCCACAATATCTAAATCGGTGTACAGCTGATCCAGTGTTTCCCACGGCCCCGCTGTTGTTCGCATTTCGGAACGCACAACCATTTCGCGGTCTTGAAAATACACCGCATCCGCGCCGCGAGGATCCTGGCGCAGGAGATCTTTCAGAACTTCGCGAACCTGCGCCGCTTCACGCGCAACAGGCCAGCCCTGCCGGCCTGCAAAAGCAGCGGGCTGCGAGACCAGCGAACGTTCAAGATAGGCAGTGGCAAACATGGATTTACGGTACAAGGCGGGATCTGCGGAGGCGCTGATATGCGGAGTGATCAGTGCATAGGGAATTTTGTTTTTGCGAAGAGCGCGTGTCATGCCCCGCGCGTGAAAGCCGCCGGTGATCAGCATCACGCTTGACGCCTTGGCCGCGGCCGCCTCCTTCGTGAGGTTTTCCAGAAACGCTATTTCACGCGCGTTCATCAAGCGGTAGAACTGCAGTGCTTCTTCATACGCCGCCGGCAAGTCGGCAGATTTTGCTTTAGATGCAGCCTTTTTCTTGAACACGACCCATTCCTGGGGCGTAAGTTCTAAAACAAGCAGTTTTTCCAAGACTAACAGGTGCTTGTACTCCCCCAACAGCGACCGCTCTTTTTCACTCGCAAGCGTCGCTTCGAGAAGCTTGTTAAAAATCCGGTTTAATTCTTTGGTGAGTTGGGCGCCGTCTAATTCTTTCTCAAGCACAAGGCCCGCAACCGCGTAGGCCGTCTGTGGATATTCACGCATGGAAAAGCCCTGCGGCCAAACTTGTTTAAGAAAGGCTTCAGCGCTTGCGCGGGTAATCGCCGTACGCATCTCGGCCCTTGCCGGTGGCAAGGACTGCTCAGGCACAGCCCCGTCAGGGCTGTGTCCAGAGACTGAACGAAGCTCCGCCGAATTCACAGAAGTGCCGGGACTCCGTTCCCGGCGCTTTTCAGGAGAGTTCCAGGCTTCTGCCAACATTTGCAGCCAGTGCCCGTCCAGTTTTTTTAAATCCAGCCAGGCCTTCAGTTTTTGATATTCCGTTTTAAAAGCCACGTTGTCTCTGCGTTTTTCAAGCTCTGTCAGAACGGCAACACGCGCAAGCTGCGGCCATTCAGACTGCGCAAAGGGATTTTCAAAATCCACAGAAATTTTCTTAAGAGCTTCTTGCTGCAAATAGCTCACAGTCGCACGAAAATCACGCGTGTTGTGCTGGAACTGCAGCCAGGCTTGAAGCACCTCGCGCATTTCAGGTGAAAATTTCTTAGACGCTTCGAGATCAAGCGCTGCCTTTTTTTTGTCAACCCAGGCAAGACTTTCAGCACGCCGGGTCATCACTTTTTGATATTGTGCGTAGGCCTCGCGATAGGCCTCCGGCGTTTCCACGCCAAACCCCTGAATTTCAGGATTGCGCAAAGCCAAATCCGCACCGGTCAGAATCCCCTGTTCCGTCAGGGCATGCAAGGCGCGCCGGTTTTGTTTGAGATCTGAAAAAAAGTTTAAAAATTCGGGATGTAATTTGGCCGAAGCGCCCTCAGCCAAAATCAACTTGATTCCATAGTGGTGCTGAAGATAATCCGCGATTTTGTGGATACACCGTGCCGCTTCGGGATGCGCATGCACGGTCTGAAGGTACACCACAAACGGTGCACCGGGTTTGACATTGCGCGGGCGATAAACCCTTTCGATCCGGCCAAGCGCTTCCGGCATATCAAAAACAGGCGCAGCGGATTCGGTGCGGACAGACTTATTTATAAAGCTGATCGCAGGATCTGCGCGGGCAAGATCCGAGACCAGCAAGAAGAAACAAAGCGACGCACTGCAGATTTTTTTTATCAGCATTGATTTCATTTAATTAATGTTTTTGAAAGGTTTGAAGAAGTATAGCGGGCGAATTAATGTCTGTCAAAACGTCGAGTCAACTCATCTAAAATGTTACCGAAATTTCATTGAGTTATTTTGTCATGTCCCCTTGTTACAAAATGCGGTAACCTCAATGACAACAATAACTAAAGACAAATACGCTGACGGAGACAGGTCGGCAGACGAGACCTGTCCCCTAAGGAAAACACGCGCCAGGTGTTCATTTTGCAAAGACTCAGTTCTAAGTGGCAGTGCGCGAGGGGTCTTCCTCAGTCGGCCGAAGAAGGCGGAAACTGCGGTATAAAAGCAGATCGTAAACAATTTTCAGACAAGCGCCCAGATAAAGCGGCGCAGAAACACCGGCCGCTTGAATGAGCGGGCCGGCCAACAAGGGACCGCTCGCCCAACTGAGACTGCGTGCCCCATTCGTCATGGCGGCAGCGGCAGTGCGTTCTCCCTCTCCGACAATCGCCATCAGGTAAGATTGCCGCGTGGGCAAATCCATTTCTACCAGAGTCTCGCGAATTAAAAACAACATCACGGCAACGGTGAGTGACGGTGCAAACGGAACGCTGATCAAAAGAAGGCTGGAGGGTAAATGGGTAAAAACCATTGTGCGCACCAGGCCGATACGCTTTGCCAGCCAGGCGGCGCCCAAATGCGACAAACCATTGGCGAGGCGTGAAGCAAAAAATAGCGGTGCTAAAAAAGTTTCACTCACTCCAAAGCGTTGAAAGAACCAGTAGCTGATCAAAGCAGTACTCAGGAACCCGCCGCCAAAACTGTCGAGGCCTGAAAGCGCGGCGAAACGCAGCACGCGCGGTTTCGTCTGGGAAGACAATCGCCGCTCTGCTTTGGGAAGGTGGGTTTCCACGGCAGAAGACAAACGAGTCGTCAGCATCGCTGCGATGAGACACAGCGCCGCATAAAAAACCCAAGTAGCGCGGTAAGATCCAAGCAGACTCATTCCACCCGATTGTCTCAATGCTACGGGCAGCAACGCCAATAATGCCCCGGCGGCATTACCCACATCCACGCACAGGCTGTACCAGGCAAAAGTTTGCGTGCGTTCTTTAGCAGAGGTAAGCGCCGGCAGCATGGCCTGATCGAGCGTATGCCCCGCGGCACGGTCACGCCCCATGCCATTGATCATGCCTAAGAAGGCAGCCCCCAGCAAAACAGGACCCTCCCTCGCCACCGCCATCGCGAGAGCTCCCGCGGCCATCAAACACAGAACGACCCCAAGTGCACGCCTGCGCCCAATGCGTTCTGCAAGCGCCGCACTCCAGAAAATTCCGGCTGCACAACCGGCTAATCCGAACCCGACAAAAAAAGTGAGCCTCGCCGCATTAAAACCCAACGCGGCCATGTGGAGTGCCACGATTACACTGGAGAGGCTGATGGCCGCGGCACGCAAACACGCGGCGGCGAAAATGCAAAAACGATCGCGGAAAGCGAAAGAGAACGGCGGAATGTCTCTAATCAAGAGCGCTGCGGCCGTTGCGGATGTGGCGAATTAAAAATTTAAAATCTTTTTCTTCTACGATCTGCGTGATGGTCGCCCAATGAGCCTGACTCACTGACAAAAATTTCTCAGCCACTGCCGGATCAAAATGGGTTCCGACTCCGTCGCGGATAATCTGGCAAGAGACCTCAAACGAAAACGCCTTTTTATACGGTCGCTCTGACATCAAAGCATCAAAAACATCCGCAAGCGCAAAACAGCGCGCGCCCATATAAATCGCTTCGCCTTTCAAGCTATTCGGATACCCGCTGCCATCAAATTTTTCCTGATGGGCCAGAATGACTTCGCGCCCCCGGCCAATGAACTCGATATTTTGAACCATGTGCCAGCCCATAGCTGGGTGTTTTTTCATCTCGTCCCATTCTGCTTCATCCAGCTTTGCGGGCTTCAAAAGGACCCGGTCCGAGATTCCAATTTTGCCGATGTCATGCAGCATGGCGCCCATGGCCACTTCTTCAAGTTCGCGGCCCCGGATTCCGAGCATCATCGCAAGTTCTGTCGTATAAAAAGCCACCCGCAAAGAATGTTTCCCGGTTTCATGTTCGCGGGCATCTAGCGCCAAAATCAAGGCCTCTAGGGTGACGTAGTAAGACTCATCAAGCTGAACATTTTTTGTTTCCAGTTCCCGGGTCCGCTGTTTCACCTTTTCTTCAAGTGTCCTGTTCCATGCATCAATTTCATCAATCAGTGATTTAATGCGCAGTTGGGCTCGTATACGGGCTGTTAGCTCCGCCTTATCAAAGGGCTTGCTCAGAAAATCGGCAGCCCCCGCATCGAGACCTTCGACTTTGTGCGACAATTCCTGTAAAGCTGTTGCCATAATCACGGGGATCGATTGTAGGGTTTTGTCCGCCTTCATACGGCGACACACCTCAAAGCCGTTCATTCCCGGCATCATGATATCAAGCACCACGAGATCCACAGGCTCCTGGGCCATCCTGGCAAGAGCCGCTTCTCCGCTTGAAACCGAGACCACATGGTACCCTCGGCCCGCCAGATGAGCCTCGAGCACCTTACAATTCCAAGCCTCGTCATCTACCATTAAAATCTTAGGCGTTTGATTCATCCTATCCGGTCCTTACGGGCAGGGCTGCCACAAAACAAGCTCCCCGCCCTTCTTCAGACTCCACAAAAAGACGGCCTCTGTGCTGTTTCACAATTTCATGACAGACTGCCAGTCCAAGCCCGCTCCCTTTAATTTTCTGCTCATAGGCATTGTCGAAACGCGTAAATTTTCCAAAAAGTTTCGCCCGATCTTCTGCCTTGATGCCAGGCCCGGTATCTTGCACTCGAACCTCCACCTCGTTCGCCTCAGACTTATAGACCGTCGAAACCGTCACACGGCCGGCCGGCGTGTATTTGACCGCATTCGAGACCAGGTTGATAACCAACTGAATTATTTTTTGCGTATCAAAAAATAATTCGGGAAGACCCGCGTCTAGCTGCAACAGAAGGGAGAGTTGTTTGGCCTCAGCCAACGGCCTTTGCTGCTCCACGACCTCGCCCACCACCGGGTTTAAGCCCCCCAGGTTCAACCGCAAAGAATGACTTCCAGATTCAAGTTCGCCGAGACTTAGAATATTGTCCACCAAAGACGCGAGATAATCCACATGGCCTTGTAATCGACCGATCATTTTCTTTTGCGTTTCATCTTGGAGTGCCCGCGTCTTGTGTTCAAGATTCTCAAGCCCCATTTTCATCACCGTGAGCGGCGACCTTAGATCGTGGGAAATCATCAACGTAATCCGGTTTTGTAATTCGGAGAGCTCTTGAAGTTTCTTCAGAGACTGCTGGATTTGTCCTTTTTGTTCCACGACTGTCTGCCGTAAAGCCTGAATCCTTAAATGAGCCCGCACACGCGCCATCAGTTCCACCTTGTCCACAGGTTTACTTAAAAAGTCGTTGGCGCCGGCTTCTAACCCCAGCACTTTATCCACGGTCTCCTGAAGAGCCGTGACTAAAATCACAGGCAGCGTGCTTAGCACCGGATGCCGCCGTATTTCGCGGCAAAACTCAAAACCGTCCTTGTCTGGCATCATCACATCGAGCAGTACAAGTTCCGCACCGGTGCGTTCCAGAATCGCCAGACCTTCCGCCGCATTGGCGGCTTTCAGGATTTCATAATTTTCACTGGCTAAATACTTCTCGAGAACCTGGATGTTCCAGGGTTCATCATCCACGATCAAAATACGTTCCCGAAGCATGCTCATCGAGCGGCTTTTCCGAGAGCCTGTTGCAAAGTCGCAATCAAGGTATCTTTGGCAATTGGCTTGACAAGGTGGGCATCACAACCGGCTTCTAAAATAGATTTCGTCTCTTCCCGGAAAGCGTTGGCAGTCAGCGCAATCACCGGCGTTCGAGGAAGCCCCGTTTCCTTTTCCCAGGCCCGAATCTGACGCGTGGCCTCATAGCCATCAATCACTGGCATTTGTAAATCCATCAATACCAAATCATACCGTCCCTTTTTGAATTTTTCAAACCCGATAGCTCCATCCTCTGCAAGGTCGATTCCATAAGGCAGCCCCCTTAAATACAGCTGAACCACTAAGCGGTTGTCTTGATTGTCTTCAACG
>CAYMUZ010000186.1:0-20078 GCA_964393875.1 uncultured bacterium
GGCGGGCTTTGGGCGCTGGATTCCCTGCTGGCTAAAAAATATGAAAAAGATGAAAGCGCGCGACGTGAGCAACAGGGCGCCGCTGTTCGTGATTGGATTCGTCTGGCGGCCCGGCGGGCACTGCTGTACAAAGAATCTTTACGGGAAAAGTCGATCCAATTTTCTCAAACGACTCAGCCCTTCAACCGCCGCGCCTACGTGCATGAATTTTTTCTGGATACGGACAACCGCACGCAGTACGGAATGGGGCGGTTGCAGTGGGGCGCCCGGATGCTGATCTGGAGCGCACAGCTTGCAGCATTCCTTGAACTTTTCATACTTAAAGACAAAACAACTTTCCTGTTCGCAAACCTGATTTATTTTGCTTCGGGCGGATTGCTGGTCTTTGGGCTTTTCTACTATGCGCGTGCGCATGTGTGGGATACGTTCAGGTTTATCGCATTGTTTTGGCTAAGAATTTTTCCGATCATTCGCGACAGCCGCATTTATGCCGCCATTCAGCGCCTGAGCGACGCGCGGCGCTCAGCTAAACGCGAAAAATCTCCAACGGATTTTCCAACTCCACCGGTGGCAAGGGCCGAAATGCGCGCTTCAAAAGTGCAGAGGCCGTATGAGAATGATGACGGGCTGCAATTGTTTGAGAAAAGCGCTGCATTGCTTGAGGGCGTGCTTGCCAGCCGGCAGAATATTTTTGAGGCCATGTTGCGCAATTTGGACTTCAAAGCGGAAGATTCTTTACCGGCCCGTATTGAGAAAATCAAACGTTTCCGCCAAATGCTGATCGAAGATCTGCCTTTTAACGCAAAACGGGACCATCCTATTTTTACTTTACGCGAGAAATACGGCCATGGCTGGCCGCGGCCCGGGCGCGAGGAAGTTTCAAATCTGCTTTATCTGAACAACTTGAATGATTACATCGAGATTTTGGAACAGCCTGAGATTCTTCGCGGTCCTGCGCAAGCGCAGGCTGCTCAGAATGACAGGCCGAATCCGCTTGATGTCGCGGCCATGGAGCGGGCTCTGCGGATTTTCTTTGACGAATATCTTTTTGATCACCTGACCCTGCTGGCCGCGCGGTTGTGGGAGGCGGGTAAACCCGCCGAATTCCGGTCGCGGGTCCAGGCGCTGCTGGATCTGTTGCAGACAGGCCCCGGCAGCAGCGGGCAAAAATTTGCAAAGAACGCAGATTCACTGCATTTGATTTTGGGCAGCTCGCTCAGCCGCGACGAGTCCGCTTATATGGACCTGGTCCGGGCGAATGAACGTCTGACTGGATCTGCAGATTTGACGCGCCTCAAACATTTGGGCCGCCATTTGAGTATGGTTCACAGGGACAAGGCGCAGCTCCCCGACGCAAAAAATAATGAACACCGCAAGGCCAACTCTCTCGATTACAGCATTCTGATGTTTGAACTGATTCCGGCGTTAAAACGATTCGGAGCCATCAAAAATAGGCCCGACACCGATCCTGAAAAACAGGAACTGGTGGAAACTCTTCTGGCAGCGTTTTCGGCGGATCCTTATGTGGTGACGGACCCCAAGGCCTTGCTTGACATGAAAGCTCTGCCGCGCGGACAGGGTGATGTTTTTGATCAGGTCTATCCCTCCGATTTGAACCCGGAGGAAATTCAGGGCTATTGTGAACTTCTTCAAGAACACCGCTTCGATTTGGCCGCCGCCCTCAGCCGTTTTTTTTGGCTGCGGCCGTTCGCGGGGAAGTACTCTCCGTTGGGAGCCGGCGACTTGTCTTCAAAACCGTTTATGCGCGGCGCCGTTTTAACGTCGGCGCTTTATCCCGGCAATGAAGATTTTTATTTTGAAGAAGCGATGACGGGGGATCGCGAGATTGCCGGACGCAGGAAACAATACTGGCGTGTGGATTTGGACCGAATTTTCCAATGGATGCAACAGCGTCATCCGCAGGCTTACGGCGAGCATTTTTTCAAGCCTTACGATGAGTCATGGGCCCAGAGCGCTTACGACAGTACTGTGCAGGCCTTGGAAGGCCAGATCGCGCCGCGCCGCGTGATGGTGCCTGGGCAGGACTTTTTTCAGAGAATGATTGCCCGCAACGACGCTCCGGCCGGAAGGGGCCTTACCTGGGAGGCCTTGCCCGCCGAAACCCGGGAAATTTTCGAAAAGGCCTCACCGGAGATTCTGGATCTTTTATGGGGCGCTTCTGAGAACCATGCTCCGGCCGTAGTGCGCATCGACTTTTCAGATGTTATTTATGCGACGGAGGCGATTCAAAGCAGCGAGAATGTCGTCAAATTCGAAAGATTTCTCACAAGCGCCCTGCCGCCGGCGTGGGATGCCCTGGGCCCCGAGTGGGATCGGAACCAGCTCGCTCTCTTGAAAATGACCGAGGATCACGATTTGGATGACCTCAATAATTTCTTTTGGAAAAGCCTGCCTGCTCTCCGGCAGGCGCTGGGCGATGATTTTTCAGAACATTTCCCGCTTGTTCTGAGTCTGGCTGCACACGAGCAGAAGCCCGAATATTTTATTAGCCAGTTTTTGCCGCTATATCAAAGGCTGGAGCGAGCTCGCCGCATTGAGCTGATCGAAGAACTGCAGGCGGCAACGAACACCGCAAGGCAGAATCTTTACGCCGTTCTGCTTTCTCTGAAAACATGGCTCAATCCCGAAAAACCGGTCGATTATTGGGCGGGCCGGGCTGTCGAAAAGTCCTTTCAGGATGTTTCACAGGACAGTATTTTAACCCAGCTCCGTGAAATCATCCGGACCACGGTGACACATGAGACGCTGCCAGACACTTTTATCGCCCGCGCGCTGCAAAGCCCGGAAGCCGGGTTGCTGAAAGAAATCTTAGAAAACGTGGCGGGCTCGAAGATGGATCAATATTTATTTTTAAATGAAGTTGATTTTTATTTGACACACTATCCGCAGCTGGCCGGGCCTTTTCGCCGCAACCTGCGCCGTCTTGAAGGTGAATTGCCTCGAAAATTTCAGGCCATGATCCAGCCTTTGAAAAGGCTGGCCCTTTCCCTGACAAACCCCGCCAAACTGGGAGTGGTGGCCCCGGGCCTGTTTTATCAGACTTCCTATAACGAACTTTTGCACGAGCGTGAGGGACTGCGGCCGTCGCGAACGGAGGCAGATTTTTCGTTGGCGCAATCCAAGCAATGGGTCGAAGCCCTGCTCTTAAAAAATCTGGACATGGGCAAAAATAATCTTCTGCTCGAGAGCGTCCGGGAACTTCTAACGAATCCCAAGCTTGCGGCTGAAGACCTGCGCACGATGGATGCCAGTGGCCGAATTTTAACCATTCCGAAAGAACATCAGGACAAAGTTTGGCCGTCTCCTACCGTGCGCGAATCTTTGCAGGTCCGCAGGCAGGATATTGAAGGCCCGGTCATCATTTCTCAAATTCAGGAAGGCACGGTGCAGGATGTTTATCTTCTCCAGGTAGTCCTCAAAGAGGGGGTCTTCCTTCAGGGTTCCAAGTCGGTCGTCCCGTTTATTTTGATGGCCGCTAAAAACACCGGAGCCAAATCTGACAAGGTCCGTCAGGAATACGCCGAATTGCACAAACGGCGCGGTGATCCCGAACTTTCTTACGTGCTTGGCGCGGCGCAGACAACCGCCGCCGGGGGTCATGTAATGCAGGCCTATACCAGCCAGTTTTCAAATCATTTTGATGAAGCCTTGTATATCGCGCCCCGCAGTTATTTGACGCGCTATGACCGGATCCATGCCGGAGATATTATTTTAAGCAGCAACTTTTTTATGTCTGGCGGCCGGTTCGCGGCGCCTGAAGATTATCAGGAAGTGATTGCGCAAGGTGCGCGGCTTCTGAGCAAGTCTTTTGATCCGGCGCAGGGAACGATGCTGGATCAATTCAGTGTGCCTTCGGGCGACTTGAACATCGACTATGCGGATTTTGAGTCTGAAGACTATCACCTGCGGCGTGTGGCGGCGCAGCCGGTTCGCGCCAAACTGATTGCCTGGCGCGGTACGAAAACAGGTGTGACGATTCCCCAATTTCTGGACGAACTGTTTGGCCTGCATTGGCTGGATGGCTACCCGTATGAGGCGCAAAGGCTGGCGCCTTTTGCAAGCCTGGGCCCGGCGGAAGATGCGCTGATTCAGCAAGGCGTCTTAACGGGGTTGATTGAAGCGCTGCAAGTTCGGTATGGGAAGCGTGAAGGACTTGGCAAGGCGGCCGAATGGCTGCGCCAGTATAGCCGCCCCAGGAGCGGCAAGAACCAGCCGCTTTTCAGCCGGGCCTTTCTGAGGAAATATCTTCAAACTGTTATTGAGCCGGCTTTAGCTGAATATCCTGAACCCGTCGCCAAGCCCACACCCTCTGCGGAACCGCAGTCAAAAAAATTGCAGCCGGGCGATACGGTGGTGATTGATTTATCCGAGGCTTCAGAAAGCAAGCCCATCACCTTGTGGATCGGAGATCTTCAGATTGATCTGATGAAAGACCCTGGTTCGGAAGCCATCATTTATTCGTACGATCCGCCGCACCAGCACATGAACTATCAAGAGCCGGGGGGCTGGATCACCTTCCGGCGCGGGCTGTCACAACCCGGCAGTGGTACTTATGAAGCGGGTGCTATGGAATTGTTTAAAAAAAGGTACCGGTTCCAAATGGACCGGGTTAAAATAGGAGCCGTTTAGAGTTCATCATTAATCGGGTTGCGGAATCTTTAGAAGATCCGCGGAAAGATCGGGCAATGGCGCCGGGAAAGCAGAGCCGGGGTCGATACGATTCACCCTCCAACATAAGGAGGGTTTTTCTATGCCAAGACGTGTCCGGGAACTTGAAGATAACGCGATCTACCATATCTTTGCACGGGGTAATAACAAGCAGCGGATATTTCGCGACGGCGAAGATTATCCCGTCTACAAGACCATCCTTCAAAAAGCCAAACGGCTGTATTCATTCGAGCTTTATCACTATTGTCTCATGACAAATCATGTTCATTTGTTTCTTCGCATCACAGAAGGGACAACTCTGCCCAAACTTATGCATAGGGTTCAACTTGGGTATGCGCGTTATCATCGAAAGAAGTACCGCTATTGCGGGCATTTATTTCAGGGACGATTTCGCAGCCTGAGAATCCCTGAAGAAAGTTATTATCTTCAGTGCGGCCGGTATATTGAGCGAAACCCCGTAAAAGCAAATATGGTAAAAACAGCGGCAGAGTATCTGTGGTCAAGTGCAGCCTACTACGTACACGGAAGAAAGGACGAACTTTTAACCCCTGATCTTTATTATGAGGAGCTAGGCCGTACGATGCTTGACAGGCAAGAGGCTTATCGGCGGCTTGTCGCCATTGAAGAACCTTATCGCGACCTGCTTGATGAAATGCTCATGAAAACTTGAACCCGGTCCATTTGGAACCGGTACCATTTGGTAATGGTCCATTTGGAACCGGTACCATTTGTTTGTTTTTTCAGCCAAAGGGCCGCCCCTCAGAGACTAAAGCGATTCAGGGCTTGTGCTAAAAGCGCCGGCGGGGTAAGCAAACTGAGTACAAGATAAGGTTTCTCAGCGGGCATATCGAATAAATAACCCGGGTGCAGGGCCGTATGAAAATTCTCAAGAAAGTGGAGCGCCCACGATTCATCCTGTTCTTCAGCGGGCAGCTCCAGCACCGAAGTCCACCCGCCTCCGCCTTCAAGCAGTTTTATCTTCGAATCTCCTCCAAAAAAACCAGCCAGTATTTTTCGGTTTTCCTGCAGGCGCGTTAAAATTTCGTTTCGAATCATTGCTTCACGATTGAACCAGACGGGCAGCATGGTTTGGGCCGGGGTGCTGGCCGAAAGATAGGTGTCGGCAATGATTTCCAATCGGTGAAGGGCCTCCGTTTTTAAAGCTTCGGGACCGGTCACCACAATCCATGATATTTTCATCTGCGGAAGGCCAAGAATTTTTGAGATTCCGCTGAGCGTAAAAGTCAGACCCGCGTTGTTTGCTGCAAAGCTCTCCGCCGGGGCGGCGCCCACCCAGCTGTAATCAAAAAAAACCTCATCAGAAATGATCGGCGTCTGAGAGGGTGAGCAGAGATGAATCATCTGTTGGCGTTCGGAGGAACCCACGTAATTCCCCGTGGGATTGGCCGGATGGACCAGCATCAGCGCTTTAAGAGGGCGATTTATTTTTTGTGAAAGAACCGCCAGATCGGTGTGCCAGCCGTTATTGTGCGTCAGGGGATAGCGTTCGAGCGAGAGATCATTGATACCGGCGAGGTATTCAATGAGCGGGTAGCCCGGAGCGGGTGCGAGCACGGTGTCGCCGGCATCGGCAAGCAGTTTAAAAACAAAGGTGTATGCTTCACTGGTGTTGGCGGTGATGAAAATTTGATCGGGAGAAAGGGGGATGTTTTTTCGGGCGTAATAATTTACCACCGCTTGACGCGCCTCGAGCAGTCCGTGTGCATCGGGCCTGTAATTTAAATTTTCAAGATTCTGAAAGCCTTCCAACAAATCACTTGTCAGATACTGGAAGCCGCAGGCCGTGGGGTTCGAGACTGTGAGATCAATAAAATCAGAGGATGCCTTTACGCGCTCCAGCATTTGCGCGAGCGCGTTCGGAGCCGTGTTCCATTCAGTGCGTTTCGAAAAAGTCATTTTATCTTCCAGCGTGATCCAGTAACGAGCACACCTCTTGTCTAGTCACGGGCTTGCCAAACACGCGCTCCCAAACTTCAGGGGATTCCATAGAAAGATAAAGTGTGACTGTGGGAGCCAGCGCGCGAATGAGGCCGACGGCCTTTTTGTAAATCTCAATACGTCTCGGTTTAAAGTAACGCAGTTTCCCGTCCATACCCGTGATCCATTCTGCGTAGGCCGCGTTGGATTTCGGGAACCGTTCTTCCATGATCGGTTTAAGTTGCGGCATCATACGGAGACAGCCGAGGCTGGCCCAGGCGATTTTGTTGTGCGCAATGGGGGTGAATACGCTGCGAAAAATTTCGGCATATTCCGTTTCCCAGTCCGGATAATCGAGAATCGGATCAAAGTGAAACGCCACACGCCAGCCGGGCCGCGAAGCTATCTTTTGAGCGCAGGCCAGCCGTTCGTTCAGAGAGGCGCACTTGTGCTCTTCCTGTTCTTGTACGCGCTGTGAGTTCATAGACCACGAGACAATCGTATTTCCCTGCGGGTTAAGGGCTTCGAGCCGTGCGATGTTTGCGCTTTTTGTTTTTAGCTCCAGGAGGGCGTTTTTTTGCCGCGCAAAAAAGGGCACAAGGATTTCCGAGAACCCCGTAATGTGATCGAGTGAGAGCGAGTCAGCCAGTTGGCCCGTACCGATTCTGAAAAAACGATCCGGGTTTTGATTGAGAATTTGTTGTAAATTTTCGAGCATTTCTTCGATATTCACAAACACGGTCAGCATGGGGTTGGTGAGGTAAGCCTGCAGAATACAATAACTGCATTCCAGGTCACAGCCCTCGGCGACATGCAGAGTGAAATAATCGCACGAAAGATACTGCTCCGCTTCGGGAAAAGGTTTAAACGACTGGCCGCGATCATAGGCTAGAAAGAGCACACGTTTACCCACGCCTATGGGGTCGCGCTGCTGGCGGATGTCTTCCATCAAGGCGCGCACATCCCCGATTTCTTCATAAGGAACTTCAGGCAGACGGTTCAAAATCGTTTGCGTGAGTGCAAAAGGACGCGCTGATTTTTCGATATAAATCTTTGAAGGTGTGTAGAGTTTCATGGCCGTGTTTCGAGTCCGGGTGCGATCAGGCTATCCTGCACGCGCTTGGCCGCACCGGCGGTAAAAATGGCTTCTTTCTCAGCGAGCATTTTTGCGGCGAACTGCGTTTGAGCCGGGTTTAAAACACCTGAACTAAGAATCTTGCGAAGCGCATAAATTCGAAAACGATCCATGGCCGGGAATTCACGCGATCGCTGATCTGCATGCCCGCCGTACTTGATGACATAGGGTTTTTCGATCAGTCCGATGGGGTATTTTGCCGTGATGTGCAGCCAAAGAGCGTAGTCTTCGCAGGCGGGCAGCGATTCATCAAAGCCGCCCGCTTCTATGAATAATGACTTTTCAAGTATGACGGCCGAGGGGCTAATAATGCAAAGCGGCAGGCATTTTTCAAAAATTTCACCGCCGTATTTTTTGTGTTTCTTCATGGGGTTCACACGTACACCGTTACGAATCCAAATTTCCTCCGTTTGGGCAATTCGATAGTCAGGGTATTTCTCAAAAAAATCGAGTTGGGCACGCAGTTTGCCGGGTCTCCACTCGTCGTCGGAATCCAGAAAAGCAATCCAACGGCCGCCTGCGGCTTCAACCGCACGGTTACGGGCATACGAAGGGCCGTGATTTTCTCTCCACGAGATCAGGTGTACGTCAGGGAATTTTTCTTGAATGAGGGCGGCCGTGCCATCGGTTGAAGCATCATCTGCGACAATGAGTTCGAGGGAGACGTTCCGTTGTTCTTGCACGGTTCCAATCGCCTTCTGCAAGCGGTCGAGGCGATTGTATGTAGGAATGATGACGCTGATCTTGTTGGACATGGCGCGTACTATAGCACAGGAAAGTGCCCCCTACGAGAGATCGGCCCGGCCTCTTTAGTCTCCCCTTTATGGGAGGCCGCGGTAAATGGATGAAGCTTGATTGACAGCTCTAGAGCGCCCTTCTATACTAAGGCTCTGCAAAACAATAACATAGGCATTTGGCCGAGGGGATTTTGAGCCGAATCAAAGTCCAAAAGCCCCCGGCCCTTCGGGAGGGCCGTTTCTGCGGCAATTTCTTCGTTGCTCGTCCTCAGCGTGTCTTTAGACACGCCGTCGTCTTTGCGCCTCGAACTTACCACAAACGGAGCTTCCCAAATGGCTATGTTGTTGTTTTGCAGAGCCTAAGTTTTTCCCTTCCTCAAAAAAGGCTCAAAATCATGGAAAAGTTTGCCGAAACGACACTTCAAGACTACCTTAATCAACTTTCCAGCGAGGCCCCTGTTCCCGGCGGTGGAAGTGTCTCAGCTTATGCCGCTTCTCTTGCCATGGGATTGAGTCAAATGGTGACACGCATTACACTTGCGCGAAAACAAAAATCGGGACTTTCGGCTGAAGACCAGGTGAAAGAGGCTGAGAGACGGGCCATGCTCGAAAAAATCTTAGGCTTGCTTGAAAAAGTCAAAAAAGATGCCTTTGAAATTGTGGATATTGACCCGAAAATTTATCAGGGAGTCATGGCGGCCTGGGGCGGTGATCCGGAGAAAATGGAAGAGGCTCTTGGAAATTCCTTCCGGTTGCAGGCTGATCTAGCACTTTTGGTGGTGATGGCGCGTGAGTGGAATCAGACTCTTGCCGGGCTTGTGGCCGGATCCATCAAAAATGATTTACTTGTGGCGGCGTCGCTTTATAGGGCTTCGTTTGAAGGGGCATGGCATACGGCCATGATCAATGTGAAATACATGAAAGAGGCTCAGCATAAAAGTCAGGCGGAAAAAGCGCTCGATGATCTTAAAAAGCGTTTTGACGCGGGGAGCGGGGTGAGTGACCATGACCGAAGCTAAACTACTCGAAGGAAAAATTCTGGCCTCGCAGATTCAACAAGAGATCAAAGCCTTTGTTGAGAAGTTGCGGAGTTTGGGCAAGGCCGTGCCCGGACTGTTGGTGCTGCAGGCCAATCAGGATCCGGCTTCAGACTGGTATATTGGCCAGCAAGAGAAGCTGGCGGCTAAGCTCGGGATTTATTTTGAGAAAATGGGCCCGACTCAACTGACTTCGCCGAACAAGCTTTGCGAACAGTTAAACTATTACGGAGTTGGAGGCGCTGGTGAACGTGGTAAGTTCCATGGGATTTTTATTGCGATGCCATTTCCGAAAGAGTTCGATGCAGATCGTATTCTTTTTAAGCTCGATGCGCGCAAAGATGTCGAAGGCGTGCATCCTTCTAGTTTGGGGTTGATTGTTCTTCGAAAATCAAAATTGATTCCCCCCACCGCGTTTGCCGCATTGACCCTGATGGAGTCCACGGGCATTTCGCTGCGCGGCAAAAAAGCCGTGATTGTCGGGCAGAGTGCGATTGTGGGGCGGCCGCTTCAGCTTTTGCTGGGTGAACGCCGGGTAACGACGATTGTTTGTAACACGGGTACTTCGCATGTGGATCTTCAAAAATTCATTTCTGAAAGCGATATTGTGGTGGCCTGTGCCGGTCAGCCGGGCTTGATTCGCGGAGAATGGGTGCGTGACGGTTCCATCGTGATTGATGTGGGCACGACTGCGGTCGATGGCAAACTTGCCGGGGACGTCGATTTCGAAGGCGCAAAGAAACACGCCGCTTTTATTACGCCCGTACCAGGGGGGGTGGGCCCCTTGACTGTGACGATGTTGATGCAGAATTTAATTCGGGCCTACGAGTGGCAAGAGGGGCTGTGAGACTGACTTCAAAATCTATTTTTGACAAGAAAGCAAAGAAGGAAAAAATCACGGTTCTAACCGCGTATGATTTTCCGACAGCCCGGATTGTGGATGAGGCCGGTGTCGACGTTGTGCTCGTGGGCGATTCTTTGGGGATGGTGATACTTGGCTGCGAAAATACCGTTGCAGTGACTCTGCGCGATATGCTGCATCACACGCGTGCGGTGGCGCGTGCGGTTAAACAAGCTTTGGTGGTTGCGGATATGCCGTTTGGATCCTACGACAATCCTGAGCGTGCGCTGCGCAGTGCTCTGCGGCTTATGAAAGAAGCTGGTGCGAATGCCGTGAAGCTCGAAGGCGGTCGCAGCGTTGAAAAACAGGTGGCAAAACTTTTGAAAGCGGGGGTGCCCGTGATGGGCCATGTGGGGATGACTCCGCAGACTGCAGGCGGGCTCGGGGGTTATAAAGTACAGGGCCGTGATAAAAAGCAGGCGGCCCGTATTCTGAAAGATGCAAAGTGTCTCGACGGGCTTGGTGTTTTTGCGGTGGTGCTTGAGTGCGTGCCGGCATTGCTGGCGGCAAAAATAACGAAGCAAGTGAAATGCCCGACGATCGGAATCGGTGCGGGAGTGGAGACTGACGGGCAGGTATTGGTGCTGCATGACATGCTTGGAATCGAAAGCGGGGTGCATCCGCGGTTTGTGCGCCGCTATGTCCAGCTTGAGCAAACCATTCGCAAGGCCGCACAGCACTATATCCGCGATGTGCGTACAGGACAGTTTCCGTCCAAAGAAGAAAGTTTTCAGTAGCCATGAGCATTGAAACAAAAGCAGCAGACATTGTCCGCGTGATGGTGGCGGATAAAGACAGAGCGGTGCGCGAGTTGGTCTCTACGCGTCTCTCCAACCGGGGCATGCGCGTGAGTACCGCTGAAACGACGGAGGAGATGCTGCGGCAGCTTGAGCGCGAGCCGGTGGATCTCGTTTTGATTTCTTCCGACATGGAGCGTCTCGGCGGCCGCTATCCTGTGGAACGCATTCGTGATCGCGCCCACCTGGTGGCCATGCCGGTGGTGCTCATGACGCGCGAAGATGATATCGCCGAATTAATTTTGGGGCAGGATCGCGGCTTTGATGATTTCCTCATCAAACCCTTCAGCCCGCTTGTACTGCAGCTGCGCGTCACGCTCAATATCGGCCGTGCCCGGGCGCGCAGCGAATCTAATGCCCTCACGCATCTGCCGGGCAATGCTGCGATCGAAAAAAAAATTAAATCCAAGATCGAAAAGGGCGAGAAATTTTCGGTGCTCTACATTGACATCAACCAGTTCAAGGCCTTTAACGACCGCTACAGTTTTGAAAAAGGCGATGACGTGATTAAACATACGGCGAAGTTGCTTCTTGAGACGCGCGAGCGTGTGGCGGCCGGCACCGATTGTTTTGTCGGACACATCGGGGGCGATGACTTTATTGTGGTGGTGGATCCGGAGAAAGAAGAAGCCTACGCACGCGCATTCATTCAAGAGTTTGACCCTATCAGCGCTGCGTACTATACGGATGAAGACCGCCGGCGCGGGCATGTGCGCGTGACCAACCGGCGGGGAAAACGTGAAAATATTCCGCTCATGTCGTGTGCAGTGGCCGCCTGTAACAACGTCTACCGCCGCTATCGCAGTCTCGGTGAGATTGCTCATGACGCAGCCCAGGTGAAAAGCTTTCTCAAATCTCAGCCGGGCAGTCACTACCTGCGCGACCGGCGTTCAGATCCGCCGGCGGCGATTGAGGATGCGGTGCGTATTCTTTCTTCCGAAGTGGCTGCTTTAGCTCAGAAGCCCGATACGATGGAGCCGCTCGGGCGTGTTCTGCTCAACGCCGGTTTGATTAATGAGGAACAGCTGCAGTCAGCGATTAAACGGCATCTTGAAACGGGGCAGAGGCTGGGCCAGACCTTGATTGCCATGAACCTCGTTTCAAGCCAGGCCGTAGGCCATATGCTTGAAACAAAACTACGGGTGCCCTATGTGAGTTTGAAAAACCTTCCCATTGCCCGCGAGGTGCTCCGGCTTTTCACTTTGGATTTTATGCGCTCCCACCGGGTGGTTCCGTTGGAGGTGTGTGAGGGCAGTTTAAAATTGGCGATGTGTGATCCGTTTGATTTGCGTACGTTGGATGCGATTGAGCGCGTCAGCCAGTTGAAACCCTCACCCTGCCTGGCGCTTGAAGACGAATTTGAGGCGTTTTTTGAAAGTCTTTCCAGGGAAGAACCGGAAAAAGAAAAAACAGGAAGTTTTTTGTAATGGATACGATGATTTTAATTGGGCTCACGGCTTTATTTTATCTTCTGGCGTTTGGCGCGCACCTTCTTTCTTTTCTGGGAAAGAGCGAGCACGGCGACCAAGCTGCTTTTCGGCTGATGCAAGCGGGTTTTTTAAGCGCAACATTTTATTTTGTTGTGGAGGCGGCTGTTTTAAAAACTTTTGTGCCGGTGGTGGATGCCGCGCACGCACTCGCTTTTTTTGCCTGGTCGCTGGCCTTTGTCTATTTGGTGCTTTTGGCCAAAGCTCAAAGCGAATCGTTCGGTTTGGCTCTGACGCCTGTCCTGGTGTCACTGCTTGCAGCCGCGCTTTTTGTTTCGACCGGCGGCTCAGGTAACCCTGTGCCGGCGGCACACCCGCTTTTTATGCTTCATATCCTGAGCGCTTTTTTTGCTTATGCCAGTTTTTCCATCTCCTTTGCGGCCGGGGTGCTTTATCTACTGCAGCAACATGAGCTCAAATCGCGGAACGCGGGCACTTTTTATCACAAATTACCGTCGCTGGAGGATCTGGAACGGTTAGTGGATCAACCCATGGGCTGGGGCTCCCTTTTGCTGGTGACGGCCGTGGCGATTGGGTTTGGATGGTCCAAGTCGGCCTATGGGGAGTATTGGTTTTCAGATCCAAAAACGTTGTCGACCGCAGCGGTGGCGCTGGTCTACGGGTTGATCATGGTGCTGCGTATGATGGCGCGGCTGCGTGCGCGGCAGGCGGCGATTTTCAGTGTGGCCGCATTTGTGTTGATGATCCTGAGCTTTGTCGGCACCCGTTTTCTGCATGGCAGTCATCATTTTTTAGCGGGAATGTAAGAAAAATAGCCGATCGGCTTTCTATGGGAATATTTGCCCTTGGATTAAATCATAACGAGTGCCCGATTCAAGCGCGGGAACGCTTGCACTTTTCGCCGGCGCTTACAGAGGCGGCTTTGCGTGAGATGCGCGGCGATGCTGAAGTGCGCGAGTTTGTCTTGCTTTCAACGTGCAATCGCGTCGAGTTTTACGGCTTCACGGAAACTAAAACGATTCCGCGCGAACGCTTGTTTCGATTGATTGAGAGTTCACACGATATTCGCCGTGAGCAATTCGAAAATTTTTTTTATTTTTACGAGGGCCGTGAAGCGGTGCGCCATCTATTTCGCGTTGCGGCCGGGCTTGATTCGCTGGTGGTGGGCGAATGTGAAATTCTCGGGCAATTCCGCGAAGCATTCCGGCTGGCGGGGCAGGCCGGTACGGTGAACGCATTGCTGTACCGTTTGATGGAGAAGGTGCTTAAAACCGGTAAGGACGTGCATGCCCGCACAAAAATTACGCAAGGGGCGGTCAGTATTCCCGCGGTGGCGGTGGAACTTGCCGAGAAAATTTTTGGAACATTGGGCGGCGAGCGCGTGATGGTGATTGGCACCGGTGAAATGGGCGTTCTGACGCTTAAGAACTTGCGTGAAGCCGGCGGAGACATCGCCTACATTGTGAGTCGTCATGAGGAACGCGGCCTTGCGCTGGCGCAGGAATATGGCGCGCAGCGGTTGGCCATGGCCGCTTGGGCACCGGCGCTTGCGGGCGTCGATATTTTGATTGCATCCACATCGGCGCCGAAGCCGATGGTCCTGCATTCCCAAGTGGCGGCAGTGATGTCTGTCCGCCGTGACCGGCCACTTTTTATCATCGATATTGCGGTGCCGCGTAACGTGGAGTCTCAAATTAATGAAATTGACGATGTGTACCTGTACAACGTCGATGACCTGAAGGGGGTTGCCGCGGCTAATTTAAAATTGCGGCGTGGAGAGATCCGCTCTGCCGAGGCGATTGTCGACGCAGCGGTCGCACAGTATCACTCATGGGTGGAACAGCTTTCCGCCCGGCCGACGGTGGAAAGGTTTGAGAGGTTTTTGAATAACGTGATGGAATCTGAGATTGGACTTTTAGCGCGTGAAACCGGACTGAGTGATGATAAAAAAAATCAGCTGATCAGTCGCCTTCGCACTAAATTGCTTCATCGGCCGTTTGAGAAGATTAAAGAAGCCTCTCAAAATGGCGGTGTGGCCAAGCATCTCGAAGCCCTGCATTCTTTGTTCGATCTCGATGAATTAGATTAGGCTCTGCAAAGGCCTACCGGATTGTTTTGCAGAGCCTTAGGACTCCTTCTATGAAACTTCAAGTCAAAATTGGAACACGCGGCAGTGCGCTGGCGGTTTATCAGGCACAGCTGGTCAAGGCGCGTCTCGAAATCGGGTTTCCCATGGTCCGTTTTGAAAATGTTGTGATCAAAACCACGGGAGATCAGCTCAGTGCGGCTGGGCAGCGCAGCGGTCTTACCAAACGCATTTTTACACGCGAAATTGAAGAAGCTTTGTTCCGCGGTGACATTGATATTGCTGTGCATAGCGCCAAAGATCTTTCAGTGCCCCTGCCCGCGGGATTGAAGATCGGTGCGGCGCTTGAGCGCGAAGATCCAAGAGATTGTCTCATTGGCCCCAAAGGCCGACGGTTCGAGGACTTGGAGGCCGGGGCGCGTATCGGTACCAGCGCGCTTCGGCGCAAGACCCAGCTT
Organism: uncultured bacterium; assembly: GCA_964393875.1. Classification (GTDB taxonomy): domain Bacteria; phylum Omnitrophota; class Omnitrophia; order Omnitrophales; family Aquincolibacteriaceae; genus JAHFHB01. The sequence goes on from CAYMUZ010000186.1 coordinate 15,227, forward strand.
TTGAGGCTGAATCAAGATCTTGTGATCGAAGAGCTGCACGGAAATGTGGATACGCGTTTACGCCGGTTGGCAGAAGGCCGTTACGATGCCATTGTGCTTGCCTTTGCCGGACTCAAGCGTCTCGGCCTTATGGGACAGGTCACCGATATTTTTAGCGAAGAAACATTTTTACCCGCGCCCGGGCAGGGGATCATTGCCGTGGAGTCACGGCTCCAGGATGCGGCTATCGATGAATTGATTCACGGGTTGAACCATCCGGCCACTTTCCAACGCTTGCTGTGCGAACGCGGATTTTTAAGCCGTCTTGGCGGCGGATGTTCACTTCCCTGCGGCATTCTTACCGAACTTTCGAAAGAACGGCTCAGAACGAAAGGAATTCTGCTCGCCCCGGATGGCTCCCATTTTGTTGAGCGTGAAATGGAAGATCTCCCTACCGATCCTGAAGAAACCGGCAGGGAACTCGCAGAGCTTATTCTTGAAGAAGGCGGCCGCAAAATCATGCATGAAATTGAGCGGGCTTCATGAACAGTCGTAAAAGGTTGCGCAGGCCGCGCAGAAAAAGTGCCGTGGTCTATCTTGCCGGTGCGGGGCCGGGCGACCCCGGATTATTAACAGTGCGCGCGGCGCGGTTATTGCAGAGCGCCGATGCGGTTGTTTATGACGGGTTGGTCAACCCGGTGCTTGTCGATCGGCTCAAGGCCCAGAAGTGGAATGTCAGCAAGCACTTTCCAGTCGATCGCCGCAAACATGGCGCTAACCAGGATCAAATTAACCGGCTGTTGGTTCGAATAGCGCTTCAAGGAAAAACCGTGGTGAGGCTCAAAGGCGGCGACCCGTTTATTTTTGGACGCGGCGGGGAAGAAGCTTCGTTTTTAAAAAAGCACGGCATTCCTTTCGAGGTTGTGCCGGGCGTCAGCGCCGGAAGCAGTGTCCCCGCTTATGCCGGCATTCCTGTGACGGATCGCCGTTTTGCTTCCAGCGTTACCTTTGTGACCTGTCATGAGGACTCTACCAAGAAAAATTCCGGGATTGATTGGAATGCGCTCGCGCGGCTTGGAGGAACCCTTGTTTTTTTTATGGGGTGGAAAAATCTTGATGCCGTGGCGAGCCGCTTGATGCGTGAGGGTCGTTTGGCTTCGACGCCCTGCGGTGCGATCCAGTGGGGAACACTTCCGCGTCAGCGGGTGGTGGAGGGCACCCTGAAAAATATTGCGGCGCGTGTGGCACATGCGCAGCTGATGCCGCCGGCGCTGATCGTGGTGGGAGAGACCGTTTCGCTGAGGCGTGAGCTCGATTGGTTTGAACAGAAACCTCTGTTTGCAAAAAGGGTGTTGATCACACGGCCCGAAAATCAAAGCGAGGGCATCGCCGCAGCCCTGCGTGAGCGTGGCGCTGAGGCGATAGAGTGTCCGGCGATTCGTATTTTTCCGCCCGTAAGTTTCGCAGAAATGGACCGTGCTATTCGCCGGATGAATTTTTTCGACTGGGTGGTTTTTACCAGCACAAACGGGGCGGATTTTTTTTTGAAGCGGCTTGTTCTTTTAAAAAAGGACGTACGCATTTTAAGCGGAGTCAAGGTGGCGGCGATTGGCGAGGCAACCGCACACGTTCTGGCGGAGAAGGGCATTCGTGCCGACCTTGTGCCGGATGAATTTCATACGGAGGCATTGGTGCAGGCGCTGAATCGTTTAGGAGAGGTCCGCAGCAAACATTTTCTACTGCCGCGTGCCGATATCGCGCCCCTTTTTCTGAGAAAAGCTCTTGAGAATGCCGGAGGAAGGGTGACGGCTGTGACGGCGTACCGTACTGTGCCTGCCGCCGGAAAAGCTCTCTTACTGCGGCAGTTAGCGGGGCAAGGCGGCCCTGATTTTGTGCTGTTTTCAAGCGCCTCGACCGTTCGTTATTTTTTTACGGCCCTTCCGAAACGGCTTCGCAATAAAATAAAAAATAAGTTGGTTTCTATCGGCCCGGTGACAAGCCGTGAAATCCATGCATTGGGTATGAAACCGCTGCTTGAGGCGAAGGTGCATACGGCGGATGGATTGGTGCAGGCGCTTGAGCAGTTTGTTTTGAAGCCTAAGGAGTGATGGGACCCCATGGCATCTCAATTCCCAGATTATCGTCCCAGACGCGCCCGTCAGAGTGAGGCGATGCGGCGTCTTTTTTGCGAGACCCGGGTTTCCAAAGATCAGCTTATCATGCCTTATTTTGTCCGTGAGGGGCGAGGGGTGAAAGAACCCATTGCGGCAATGCCGGGCCAATTTCGGTTCTCACCCGACACACTGCTTCGCGAGGTGGAACAACTGCAGAAAGCGGGAGTGCGTGCTCTCTTGCTTTTTGGGCTGCCATCCGTTAAGGATGAGAAAGCTTCGAAGGCATCGGCCCCGAGCGGGGTTGTGCAAAAGACGGTGCGTGCTCTCAAAAAAAACTTTCCGGATCTTTTAGTCATCAGTGATGTCTGTTTGTGCGCCTACACCCGCCACGGGCACTGCGGTCTTTTAAATGCGAAGGGTGAGATTGAGAATGATGCCTCGCTGCCGGTGCTTGCAAGAACGGCGCTGAGTCACGCCGAGGCGGGCGCAGACATGGTGGCGCCAAGTGACATGATGGATGGCCGTGTGCGGGCTATTCGCAGCCTGCTGGATCAAAAAGGTTTTAAGCAAACGGCCATTTTAAGTTACAGCGCCAAATACAGCTCATCGTTTTACGGGCCGTTTCGCGATGCCGCGCACTCGGCGCCGATTAGTCACAGTAAAATTCCTAAAGACCGAAAAACCTATCAAATGAATGCGGCTAACCGCGCTGAAGCATTGCGCGAGATCTTCCTTGATATTGAAGAAGGGGCGGACATGGTGATGTAGAAACCCGCGCTGTGCTACCTGGACATTCTTCGCGAGGCACGTGACCAATTTAATTTTCCGTTGGCCGCCTACCTGGTCAGTGGGGAATATTCCATGATCAAGGCCGCCGCCGAAAAAGGCTGGCTCGATGAGCGCTCGGCCGTACTCGAATCTGTCATTGCCTGTGTTCGTGCTGGCGCCAACACGATTTTAACCTATCATGCCAAAGACATTGCCGGCTGGCTTTTAACGGAATCCTAAGGAGTGTTCCATGTCGTCTAAAGAAGAATTTTGCGTTAGCGGCGAGGATCTTGTCACTGCCTTGAAGTGGCGTTACGCCACCAAGCTATTTGATGCCTTCAAAAAAATTTCAGACAAAGATTGGAAAACACTTGAGCAAGCCTTAGTTCTGACTCCATCCTCTTACGGTCTTCAGCCATGGAGGTTTTTGGTGATTCAGGATCAAGCGCTACTTGAAAAATTGGTCCCGCTTTCCTGGAATCAAAGACAGGTGGCGGATTGTTCTCATTACGTTGTTTTTGGAGCGAAAATGGATGTGACGATGGAGGATATTGAGCGTTGGATACGCCGCATGGCCGAAGTGCGCAGCGTGCCGGTGGAGTCGCTTGAAATTTATCGAAGCTGGATGGTTAAAGATCTTGTGCAGGGTCCGCGCCATCAGGTGATTGGGGAGTGGGCCGCCCGCCAGTGCTACATTGCTCTTGGAAACTTGATGACATCGGCGTCTTTATTGGGAATTGATACCTGTCCGATGGAAGGGATTGAACCCCCGAAGTATGACGAACTGCTGGGGCTTCCCGCCCAGGGATATCAAACCGTGGTGGCTTGTGCCGTGGGCTATCGAGCGGCGAACGATAAGTATGCTTCAGCGGCCAAGGTGCGCTTTTCGGCGGAAGACATCCTCCGACGCCTTTAATCCCCAAAGCATGTGCCTCCGGCTTTATGGCCGGAGACTCTACCTCGATGACCACGGAAGTCATCGTAGGTAGTGTTTGGATATTTTTTTAATCCCCAAAGCATGTTTCCTTAGCCTTGTGGCTAAGGACTTCGCCTCAGCTGCTAATGAAGCCGCTGTAGGCGAGCTTTGTTGAAATTTAATCTCCAAAGCATGTGCCTACCGCGCGTGCCGCACAAACCTCTTCAGAATCAGGATTGACGAGGCGTAAACTGCGCACAGCCTCTTCGAGATTTGCTGACTCAATATGCTGCCCGCGCAAAGTCACCATGCGCCCGAAATCTCCCGAAGCAAAGAGAGAGACGGCGTGGACACCAAAGCGAGTTGCCAGCCAGCGGTCGAACGTGGTGGGGATACCGCCCCTCTGAAGATGGCCGAGCACTGTCACACGGCTTTCAATCCCAGCGCAATGCTGAATCTGGTAGGCCACCTCGTGGCCGATGCCGCCCAGACGAATAGGGTCAGGGGATCCCGCGATCGTTTGTTGAACAGTGACATTTCCCCCCACAGGTCTGGCGCCTTCGGCGACGATGATCAGGCTGAAGCGTTTACCGCGGGCAATACGGGCATGGATAGAGTCACAAATTTTTTGAAGGCTGTAGGGAATTTCAGGAATTAAAATTACATCCCCGCCGCCTGACATTCCGGAGCGCAGCGCGATCCAGCCGGCATAGCGGCCCATCACTTCCAGCACCATCGCGCGTTTGTGCGATTCACCGGTTGTGTGCAGCCGGTCCACGGCTTCGGTGGCAATGGCCAACGCAGAATCAAACCCAAAAGTGACATCGGTGCAGTCCAGATCATTATCAATGGTTTTCGGAATGCCGATGACAGGCACGCCGAGCTTAAATAATTTGAGAGCGATCGATTGTGTCCCATCCCCGCCGACGGTGATAAGGCCGTCGAGTTTCAATTTTTGAATGACGGATAATGTCTCTTGGGAGCGGTTTGCGATAGTGACAGCACCATTGACAGCATGTGTGGCGTAGCGGAAAGGATCAGCGGTGTTCGAGGTGCCTAGAATGGTTCCGCCACG
>CAYMUZ010000187.1:0-8026 GCA_964393875.1 uncultured bacterium
CTGGATTTCAGAAGCGCATAGCACCCGCTGCCAATTTGTCCAAACCCTAAAAGCCCTATTTTGATCGTCTGCATCGCTTTTGTAATCTCACTCAAGTGGCTTCAAATAAAGAATTTAGTATATCGTAGGGACCCTTAAAAAGCAAACAGAACACCTCCTTTAAAAAGGGAAAACAAACTTCTCATACGCCGGGGGCTGAGCTATAATCACTCCAGTTCTTCCCTATCCACCTTACAAGGAATTTATGAAAAAAAACACTGTTTTTCTTTTGATTGTTGTCTTCAGCGCTTCTGTCTTTCAAATGGGTATGGCTCGCCGCGGTGAATACGACGAAGAAGCCCGCGAAGCGGAACGGATTGCAAAATTCAATCACACCGAGCAAAGACGATCAGGCTCGCCGGTACACACTATGGCGGAAGGTATTCGTGATGTTGTCACCGCACCGGCAGGCTTTATATCGGAAACCGCCCAGGGGACTGTTGAAAACGCGCCGGGCATCGGCACTTTAGAGGGAGTCAATGCAGGCTCTGAGAAGCTGTTGGACAAAACCCTCAAAGGCACGGTCAAAGTCGCTACGTTTGGCCTGGGTGAACTGCATAACTATGAGGTTCAAGAGCCTGAGGCGGGATCGGGCGAACCCACCAAAATCAAGATCAAAATTCCCGGAACCTGATTTTTAAAACCGAGGAACTTTCGGAACCGGGTGCTCCTCGTCCGCATGCGCGGAATGTAACGCGTGGTTTAAAAGTGCCGGTGTCGCGAGAAAGAGAATCATTCCTGCCAAAAGCCCCGCTTCGGGTAATCCAAAAGCAGCTCCTAAAAAAAACATGCCGGCCGCGAGATAAAAAAGAAACTGCCATTGGCTGTATGGGATCGCAGAGAACTTAGGATACGTAATGCCGCTCACCATCAAAAAACTCAGCCCTGTCATCACCAAGATCACAAAAAAACTGAATAAATGCTCGCCGCCCCAGCCTTGGCGGATCGCATTCAGGATAAACAGCACTAAAACAGTTGCCGCTGCAGGGGACGGAAGCCCCTGAAAATGCGGGGTGAGCGTCGGCCGGGCATTGAACCGCGCCAACCGATAGGTGCCGCAGCCCAAGTAAAGAAACAGCGCCAAAAAAATACCGCAATTCATGGTTTCAAGCATGACGATTCCTGCCAAAAATGCGGGCGCCACCACAAAAGACATCATATCGGAAAGGGAATCGAGCTCGCGCCCAAGTGAGGTTGAAACCTTGAACATACGAGCAATATTGCCGTCTATAGAATCCCACACGAGAGCCAGCACCACCAGCCAAACGGCAAGCGCCACCTGCCCTCGCGCCACCATCACCAAAGACAAAAAACCACAGAACAAGTTAAACATACTGATCATGTTGGGGAGCAAAGTCACCGCTGTTTTTTTATCGAAATATTTCATGAGATCCACTCTCCTAAAATAGTTTCACCAGCTTTAACCCGATCTCCCAGCTTCACTTGAAGCCGAAAGTCTTTAACGGGAAGGTAGCACTCCACCCTGGATCCGTAACAAATCATTCCCAATTTATCGCCGCGCTGAACCTGGCTATCCACCTGGACATCACAAAAAATGCGGCGCGCGATGGCGCCCGTAATCTGGCGTACGAGGAACTGACGCCCCGCTTCTTCAATCCCGATAGAGTTACTCTCATTTTCGCGCGCCGACCGTGGATTCAGCGCATTCAGAAACTTGCCTGGCACATAGCGTAGATATTTGACAGAACCACCGCGTGGGGCTCGCGTAACGTGCACATCAAAAACCGAAAGAAAGATGCCGACCTTCAACGCCGGCTGGTGCAGGTAATCATCCTCCAAAACCTCAGTAATTTCAACTACTTTACCCTGGGCAGGTGATAAAACAGACGCTTGGCCAGCTCCATCTGTTTTGCGCGCGGGATCCCGAAAAAACGCCAGATGGCAGCAGAACAGAACAATTTCCGTCAGAGTGATCAAGAAATGCCGGAGGCCCACAAGCCCTAACACAAGCGAGAACAACAAGATAACACAGGCGCCTAAAGTTGCGCGTCGGTCTATTGGAATTCGCATAACACCTCCCCCAAGATACGCCACCGACATTTAAAAAAACAACCGCAGGCACTTAGGCTCTGCAAAACAATCATCTAGGCATTTGGAGATCCTTATGATACCACACACCCAGTGCCCCAGCGGGTTACCCATGGAAAGACACAGCGCTACTGTTGCAGAGCCTCCACAATCACCTTCAGCGCTTTATTCAGCAAGACATCCGTATGCACCGTTGAAATGAAATTGGCTTCAAACTGTGAGGGCGCAAGGTAGAGGCCTTGACCCGCGCAGTGATGAAAAAAACGGGCGTAGCGTTGGGTATCAGATTTTTTAGCTGAGGCGTAATCAATGACCGGATCAGGCGTGAAGAAAAGTGTGAACATGGATCCCGCGGTATTGAGGACGGCAGGAAGCCCGTAGGTCGAAAGAACATTTTTGATGCCGGAAAAAAATCGCTCGGCTTGGGCGTTGAGTTTTTGATGAACCCCTTTTTTTTCAAGCTGGTCTAAAACCCACAAGGCCGCGCTCACCGCCAACGGATTTCCAGAGAGCGTCCCGGCCTGATAGACAGGCCCCGCAGGAGCCAAGTGATCCATAATGTCGGCACGTCCGCCAAAAATGGCCAGGGGCAATCCCCCGCCGATGATTTTGCCAAGACAGGTTAGGTCGGGTGTCACGCCGCACACTTCCTGAGCTCCGCCTTTTGCCAAACGAAAACCCGTGATGACTTCATCAAAAACAAGAAGAATGCCGTAATCATCGCACAGCTGGCTGACATGCTTAAGATAATCGGGTGCGGGCGGTACCACCCCCATGTTGGCCGGCACGGGTTCTAAAATCAATGCGGCAATCGATTTGTGTTCGCGCCGAAAAATCTTTTCGAGGGCGAGAATATCATTGAATGGAAGCGTCAAGGTAAGCGCGGCCAACTCGGCGGGAACACCCGCAGAATCAGGCGTGCCAAAGGTCGCGGCGCCTGAGCCGGCTTTGACCAACAGACTGTCGACGTGTCCGTGGTAACCGCCGTCGATTTTGACAATTTTTTTACGGCCCGTAAAGCCGCGCGCCAAACGGATGGTGCTCATGACAGCTTCGGTGCCGGAGGAAACAAGGCGGCTTTTCTCAATCGAAGGAAAGAATGCATGAAGGCGATGAGCCAACTCCACTTCCCCCGCAGTCGGTGCGCCAAAACTGGTGCCGCGCCGCATATCGCGAGCAAGCCGGTTTAAAAGCCCGTCCGGCGCGTGGCCAAAAATCAGCGGGCCCCAAGAGGCGCAAAAATCAAGGTAGCGGCGGCCGTTCTCATCCCAAAGGAAGGGGCCTTTACCTCGGCGAATAAACAGCGGATCACCACCCACGGCACGGAATGCACGAACCGGTGAATTCACTCCGGAGGGAATGTGTTTTTGAGCACGTTGAAAAAGACGTTTATTCCTCACGGTTATTCTTCGTTTTCCGCATACTTCTTCTTAAGCGCTTCAATCACAGAAGCATCGGCCAGTGTGGTGGTGTCGCCCATGGCCTTGCCTTCCGCGATGTCGCGCAAGAGACGGCGCATAATTTTTCCGGAACGGGTTTTGGGCAGATCAGCGGTAAATAAAATATCGTCCGGCCGTGCAATCGCACCGATTTTTTTAACCACATGCTCTTTGAGTTCAATCATCAGCTGGGGAGATGCGGCACGTCCCTTTTCTTTCAGTGTCACAAACGCCACAAGCGCCTGGCCCTTGATCTCATGCGGCTTTCCCACCACAGCGGCCTCGGCCACGGCCGGATGATCGACAAGCGCGCTTTCGACTTCCATCGTACCGATACGATGGCCGGCCACGTTCATCACATCATCCACACGCCCCATGAACCAAAAGTAACCTTCTTCATCGCGCCGCGTGCCGTCGCCCGCAAAATAAGTGAGATGTTTCCATTTAGACCAGTAAGTTTTTCGGTAGCGCTCATCGTCGTTATAAATCGTGCGCAGCATCGACGGCCAAGGCTGGGTAATGGCCATAAAGCCGCCGCCGTTTTTGACGATTTCGCCATCTTCATTTAAAATTTCAGCCGAGATGCCGGGAAACGCGCGCGTAGCAGAACCTGGCTTGGTCGTGGTCAATCCGGGCAAAGGGGTCACCATAATCGCACCCGTCTCGGTTTGCCACCATGTGTCGACCACAGGGCAGCGGCCACCACCGATATTTTGCTGATACCACATCCATGCTTCGGGATTAATCGGTTCGCCCACACTGCCTAAGAGACGCAGAGAGGAAAGGTCGCATTTTTGCAGCCACTCAAGACCCCACTTCATAAATGCTCGAATCGCGGTAGGCGCTGTGTAGAAAATCGTCACGCCGTATTTTTCGATCAGTTTCCAAAAGCGATCTTTTTCGGGCCAATCGGGGGAACCTTCATAAAGCAGTACTGTGGCTCCGCAAGCGAGCGGGCCATAGACCACATAGCTGTGGCCCGTAATCCAGCCGATGTCGGCCGTACACCAGTAAACATCTTCTTCCTTAAGATCAAAAACCCACTGTGTGGTCGCCAGCACACCGGTCATGTACCCGCCGGTGGTGTGAACAATCCCCTTGGGTTTGCCCGTAGTGCCGGAAGTGTAAAGAGTAAAAAGCATGTCCTCGCTGTCATTTTCAACGGGGGGAACCTCCACCACCCCCGCATCGTTCATCAAGTCGTGCCACCAATGATCGCGGCCGGGGGTCATCGTCACTGGAACACCTGCTACGGCAGAATTTCCGTGGGCGCGCTGATAAACCACAACATGCTGGATAGAGGCCGTCTGCAGCAGGGCTTCATCGGCCGCTTTTTTAAGCAGAATGGGTTTGCCGCGGCGCCAGCCGAAATCAGCCGTAATGAGGGCTTTGGCTTCGGCATCGTTGATGCGGTCACGTAAAGACTCTGCGCTGAAGCCCCCAAAAACCACGCTATGCACAAGCCCGAGGCGCGCGCAAGCCAGCATGGCCACGACGGCTTCGGGCACAAGCGGCATATAAATCGCTACGCGCTCGCCCTTTTTTAAGCCTAATTTTCTCAGAGCATAGGCGCATTGATTGACCTCGCGGTAGAGATCCCCGTAGGTAAGTGTCCGTGTGTCTCCCGGCTCCCCTTCCCAAATCAGCGCGGCTTTGTTGCGCCTCGGATGAAAATCTTCATCCCCGGTACGCACGTGGCGATCCACACAATTGACGCAGGCATTGAGTTTGCCCCCCAAAAACCATTGGGCATGCGGCGGCTTCCATTCCAATATCCTGCTCCAGGGTTTAAACCAGTGAAGTTTCTCAGCCCAATCCGCCCAGAAACTTTCCGGGTCTGCGGCGGCACGTTCATAAATACTTTGGTCGCGGCAATTGGCTTTTTTCTGAAATTCTGGGGAAGGCGGAAAACTACGGGTCTCGGTCAGCAGAACATCGATGGCAGCTTTATCGCTCTTCAAAACGCCAGCCCGTGTAGAGGTGGTAGTCATTGATCGGCCCTGGCAGATCTTCCACACGAAAAACAAAACCGGCTAGTCCCCCCTGATCAAGCCGTTCGGGCGACGCCGGTGTACTGGTGCTAAGCTGAGGGATTTTCTTATCGTCAAAAATGACAAGGTTCACCACGATATCTCGAATCGGGTGCCCGATGTTATTAATGACGAGACCGCGCAGCTCGCTGGTGCTGGAACCGGCGGGCGTAAAACCACCGCCTTTGACAATCACGCGGCGGGGCAGCTTTTGAAAATTTTCGATTTCAGGAAAGGCTTCAATATCCATGTCATTCCAGCTACCAGTAGGGCGTCAACATTAAAATTGCCAACTCGCACATTCATAATCCCAGACGCCCACAGCCCCGCGAGCCAACAAAATGAAACCGGTCTTGGTATTAGTTTAGAGCTGTCGATCGAAGGGGCGTATTATCGCGCTCGAGGGCGGCGAGAGCAACCGATTTTTCTACAGATTTTTTTGTGATTCAGGGGTAGATGCTTTACCCAAGGTCGATGGGGAGGTACAGGGGAGCATCTTTGTCGGGAAGTTGACCCAAACGCTCTTCGAGCATGTTTTTATCATATTTGTCAGACGTAAATTCGCGCCGCGCTTTGAGTACATTAATGAACACCATCACCACACGCGGGTCAAACTGGGTGCCCGAATAGCGAATGAGTTCATTGATCGCTTCGTCTGTAAAATAGGTTTTTTTATACCGGCCACCCGCCGCACGAATCGTATCGTAGCTGTCGACGACTGAGATAATACGGGCACCCAGCGGAATCGCATCGCCTTTCAAGTGACTCGGATAGCCTTCTCCGTTAAACCACTCGTGGTGATGAAGCACGCACACGGCTTCTTCCCGCAAAAACCGGATCGGCCGCAAAATTTTATACCCCAGGTACGGGTGCTCTTTCATTTTCTCATATTCCTCAAAGCTCAACTTGGCGGGCTTCAGCAAAATTTCGTTAGAAACGCAAATTTTGCCGATGTCATGCAGCAGCGCCGCCTGCTCAGTCACTTCGGCATCTTCAACCGACATGCCGAGCGCCTCTGCCAGAAACCGCGCATACTTGGCGCAGGTGGCGGCGTGACCAGCCGTATGGCGATCTTTCGCTTCAAGAGCCTGAATCATAGTCCGTGTGGCCTCAAGCGATCCGCGGCGAGCCAGCTCTGTCACCTCTGAAAGACGGCGCTGAAAATCCAGAACACGGCTCTCCTCAATTTGGGGAACGGGCGTGTTAGCTCCGAAGGTATGGTTCATGTGCCGGTACTGAGTGACACGATTGCGGCCCGTGGCTTTGGATCGTAGTAATGCCTGCCGTGCGAATGCAATCAGATCACCGCGCCGCGTCATCGCATCCACCGGATACGACGCCAGCCCAACGCTGACGGAGAGATTAATCACTTGGCCATTCACATGAAAATCATGCGCAGCGAAAGCCAGACGAACACGTTTGGCAAGTTCCAATGCTTCTTCATACCCGGTAAAGGGCATCAAAATTGCAAACTCGGCGCCGCCATAACGGGCAATCAGATCACTGACGCGGCAATTATCAAAAAGAAAATTAGCACACTCGCGCAGCAGCAGGTCGCCGGAGTGATACCCTTTTTCTTCGTTCACAATTTTAAAGTGATCGATATCGAGAAAAAGACAAGACACCGGGTAGTTGTAGCGGGAGGCCCGCGAGAACTCTTCGACAACCCTCTCTTGCAAATAGCTGTGGGTGTAGATACCGGTCAGCTCATCCACTTTAGGCCCGCTTTCGGCGGTTGAACGAAAAGCAGCATCAGGCTCTTTTAGCGCGGCTTCAGCCCACGCCGTATCCGTTTTTTTGGGATGGTTCTTGCGATGATAGTCATAAATTTCTTTGAGCCGGCCTGCCAGTTCTTCATAGTGGCTTTGACTCATCACAATGCACCCGGCCACACCCGCCTGCCGGGCGGCACGGAGTAAGCGGTCATCCTGCACCGGCGTCATAAGCACGAAAGGCACCGGGATTTGAATCGTTTGAAGTGCCTTCACAAAGGGAGCATTATTTTCCTGCTGCATGTCTGCATCGACAAGTAAAAGATCAAAGACGCGTTCCTTCATTTTCACGAGAGCTTCCTCAATCGTGCGGGCAGAATCAACGTCTGAAGGAAAAACACTTTCAGGATGCAGGCCTTTTTTAAAAAGAATGGCTGCCTCAGGGTGGCTATCAACCACCAGTACAGAGAAAAGACCGTCGTGCGCCATGATCACCCCTTCTGTTTTTCAGCTTCAGCTAATTAGCAGCCGCTAGAGCAATGTCTGTAGAGTTATTCGGATACTAAAGGAAGTATAGCCGGCCATTTCAACTTTTACAAATCGGCCGGAAAGACACAGCGCCAACAGCGCTGCGTACATGACAGTCCTTGTCTCCGACAAGGGCGGAAAGACACAGCGCCAACAGCGCTGCGTACATGACAGTCCTTGTCTCCGACAAGGGCGGAAAGACACAGCGCCAACAGCGCTGCGTACATGA
>CAYMUZ010000188.1:0-5940 GCA_964393875.1 uncultured bacterium
GGTCAGTGTTTCATGCCGACTCATCCATCGCCCCGTTTTATGCAATTCGTCGCAGTACGTACAGTGAATATGACATTCTTCAAAACGTACGAAAAGATGACGTTCCCCAAGCCGAATTCCCTCACCCTGGAGAGAAGAAAAAATTTCCGTGATACGGGCCGAATCGGCGCTAGGCGGATGGATCATAATTCACGCGACGGGTCGTGAAGACCGGCCTCTGCAAACCCTTTGGCACGCAGCAAACAAGAGTCGCATTGCTGGCATGGCTGCGATTCGCCGCGATAACACGACCAGGTGAGCTCAAACGGCACTTGCAGCCCCGCGCCCATCAAAATAATTTCTTTTTTGGATAGATTCACCAGCGGGGCATCCACTTCAAACCGTCCGCCCTCCTCTCCAAATTTTGTTCCAAGCCGCAGTGTCTCCGCCATCGATTGCAGAAAAGCCGGGCGGCAATCCGGATAGCCGCTGTAATCCAGGGCATTCGCTCCAATCACCAGGTTTTGGGCACCAAGGGTTTCCGCAAATGACGCGGCAAGCGCCAGGAAAACAGTGTTGCGAGCCGGCACATACGTCACTGGAATGCCCTGACCCATTGCGAGGCTAGTTCTATTTTTAGGAACGTCAATCGCAGCATCAAGCAAAGCACTACCCTTCCACGGCAAATTAAAATGGACAACCTCGTGACGAAGCCTCAGCCTTGCCGTCGTTTTTCGGGCAAATTCAATTTCCTTGTGGTGAAGTTGCCCGTAGTGGACGGTCAGCACCGAGACTTCATCGCCCCGACGGATCGTTGAGTAGAGGACCGTCGTCGAATCAAGCCCGCCGGACAGTAACACGACCGATTTTTTCTTCACTTCCGAACTACCTTGACACGTCCGAGGGGTTCCCCCAAAAAGCGTTCTCCCATCAACGTGAATTGCCGGGAGCGATCACTCACAAAAAGACGCAGGCACCCTTTATGTTTTACATCATTGAGTAAATTCTGCACGCCCAACACTTTTTGTAAACGCTGTGCGGAAGGCATTGCAGAATCCACAAGATGAATGGACTTCGGCAAACAGCGTTTAAACGCCGGCGCCAACAGTGGATAGTGCGTACACCCCAGAATCAGTGTGTCTATTTTCTTCGCGACTAAGGGGTCGACGTAACGCCGGATCATCAGATCTGTGACGCTATCTTGCCACATTCCCTCTTCAACCAACGGCACAAAAAGAGGGCATGCCCTGCTAAAAATCTGCGCCTCCGGACAATGTGCCTGCAGTGACTTTTCATAGAAACAACTGTCAATCGTGGCTTGGGTCGCAATCACTCCAATGCGTTTCGTATTGCTTTCTTGCAGGGCTTCGGCGACCGCCGGCCCAATCACGTCAATGACCGGTAAATGGGGGAAATGGTTGCGAAGATAAGTGCCGGCCGTACTCGACGATGAGTTGCAGGCAATGACAAGCGCTTTAATTCCAAAAGAAAGGAGAAACTCTGTATTTTCTACAGAAAAAGCACGAATCTGACGGTGTGACTTAGTCCCGTAAGGAAGCCTCGCCAAATCACCGAAGTAGATGATATTTTCACCGGGGAGTAATTTTCGCAGCGCCTTAACAACCGTCAAGCCCCCAAGTCCGGAATCAAACACCCCTACCGGATCGACCGCCCGAATCGCCGGCCGGGTCAACCCCTTGAGGACATTCAATTACTGCTCTTCCTTATCCTGATCATTTTCATCGTCAATCATGCAAATAATTTCCCCTTTTTGCACGGCTTCGCCTTCATCGTAATAGACTTCGGCCAACATCCCGGCAGCGGGGGCAGGTATACAAAAAGTTCCGTTTTCGCTGGTCAGTTCGACAAGATCATCTCCTGCATTCACCGCATCCCCCTCTTCAAAAAACCAACGCGTGATCGTGGCTTCATCCACTTCTCGCCCCAACTCTCCTAAAAGAACCTCCGTCATGTAAGTGCCTCCTCCATTGTTTTTAACAATCAAATTTTTTCATGCGCGGATGCAGTGAATACTTCACCTGCATGCCCTTGCGCTTATGCGCAAGGACTATCCGTGCAGGACCTGTTGTCCTTCTACGGATGCAGTGAATACTTCACCTGCATGATACGAGCTGCGGACAGAAGGTCCGGCAAAAATTTCTTTAAATCCCATGGGCCGAAGGCGTTCAGCCAACGACTTGAAATACTCGGGCTCAATATACGCCACCAGCGGCAGATGGGCTTGACTCGGCGGCAAATATTGGCCAATCGTCAAAATATCGCAGTGTGCCTCGCTCAGCTCTGCGGCAACGTCAAACACTTCCGCTTCGGTTTCACCCAGGCCAAGCATCAATCCGCTCTTCGTTGTCATCATCGAACTAAACTCTTTAACACTGCGAAGTACGGATAAAGAACGATCTAGCCCGGCTTGTGGACGAACCTGCTTTTGAAGACGTCTCACAGTCTCAACATTGTGATTAAAAACTTCGGGACCGGCAGCAGCCACCCGGTGAATCAATTCACGCCGTCCATGAAAATCGGGCGTCAGCACTTCGACCTGGGCATCCGGAATCTTACGTCGAATCGCCCTCACCGTTTTAGCAAAGTGTTCAGCCCCCTCATCCTCAAGATCATCCCGGGCAACGGAAGTGACCACCACGTATTTCAATCCCAAATCCCGCGCGGCTGCAGCCACGCGCTCCGGCTCATCGGCCTCAACCGCCAGCCCCTTACCCGCGCGAATCGCGCAAAATCCGCAGCTGCGAGTACAAATATCGCCGAGAATCATAAAGGTCGCCGTTCGTCGAGCATAGCATTCTGAGCGATTGGGACAAATCGCAGATTCACAAACGGTATTGAGTGCATACTTCCCCAGCGTATCGTGTGTTTTGACCGCAGTGGCCGGCGGCAAACTGCGCCGCAGCCATTGAGGAAGTCTATTGATCGATTTGATTTCAGTCGCCATAAGCACCTTTCCCTGGTAAAAACCCATTCGTCTAGGCGTCAAGTCAGGGGGGCTCTTTATCAAAAAGGGCGGACACTGTCAAGGAAGATTGTATCTCATGCTGCTACAATAGCTTAGAAGTGACATTTTGAAGCGCGCCGGTGCAGAGCCTAAATCGCGAGAGCCCCGAGAAGTGTCTGATTTTCAACCTGATCGAGACGGACTTGAACAAATTTCCCCACCCACTTTTCATCTCCCGAAAAAACAACTCTTCTTTCATCAAAAGCACGACCGATGAGCTTGCCCGGAGTCCAGGCACTCGCCTCTTCGGCAAAAACCTCTACAATACGGCCCAGTTGCCTATTAAGATTTTCAACTTCGATGGTCTTCTGAATGCTCAGCAATTCTGCATTGCGTTTTTCTTTCACCGAAAGCGGAACATCATCCGGTAGTTTTGCAGCAGGGGTTTCGGGCCGCACCGAATATTTGTAGATGTAGGCACTGTCAAAACGGAGTTCCTGCAAAGCCCGGCAGGTGGCGCCATGATCTTCGTCCGTCTCGCCTGAGAATCCGGCGATAATATCAGTGGTAATCGAAACATCAGGAATGATCTGCCGCATGCGCTCGATTTTCTCTTTGAACTCCGCGTAGGTATGCAGTCGCTTCATGCGTTTCAAAATGCGATCGGAACCCGCCTGCAGGGGTAAATGAAAACGGCGTGATAATTTCGGATTGCGCGCAATGACTCCGTAGAGTTCAGGCGTCGCATCCTGAGGATGCGAAGTGGTAAACGAAATTTTTTCAAGACCTTCGATTTCGCAAAGCATTTCGAGAAGCGAGGGAAAATTAATCCGCCCATCTCCCTTCCCTCTCCCCGCAAGCGAGGCAAGGGAGATCGCTCTCACACCCGCTCCCTCTGGAAGAGGGTTTCCATCATACGAATTCACATTTTGCCCCAAGAGAGTAATCCACTTCACCCCTTCAGAAACAAGACGGCTGGCCTCGCGGTAAACATCACGCGCAGGCATCGACACCTCACTGCCACGAGTGATCGGAACAATACAAAACGTACAGACCTTGTTACAGCCGGTCATGATCGGCAGCCAGGCATGGTAACGGCCTTTACGGCTGATTTGATCGGTATACTCAATCGAGATACCGTCTTGATGAATTTTAGAAACCTGCCGTCGATTCTTACGAACTTCTTCAATCAACCCCGGCAGTTCCTTGATATTGCGTGTGCCCACCATAAGATCGAGCTGCGGAAATCGCTTAAAAAGCTTCTCGCGATGCTCTTCGACCATAC
Source organism: uncultured bacterium (assembly GCA_964393875.1). GTDB lineage: Bacteria > Omnitrophota > Omnitrophia > Omnitrophales > Aquincolibacteriaceae > JAHFHB01. The sequence continues at coordinate 4,230 of CAYMUZ010000188.1, forward strand.
AACCCATAAGACCCACGATTAATTCCGGATTTGATTTCTTAGCTTTGGCAAGCATTCCCAACCGCCCATACACCCGGTCTTCCGCATGCTCACGAACTGAACAGGTATTCATCAGGAAGACATCCGCTTTCACCACAATATTTTTTGAATTCGCCGTTGATTCCAGCGCATCCTCCACAATCTCATAGCCCTGATGCCCCAGCAAACCTTCCGCCACCTCACTGTCATATGCATTCATTTGGCATCCGAAGGTCGCAATACATACGACCAATTTCTTCGGGCCATTTGAGCCTGTTTTCTCTGTAGAATTTGACAATTTTCTAACCCCCTTTCCTCGGATTTTGTATCTTTAGTCGTATGTACTGAGTCCTTCGGATATAAAGCATCGAATGGATGAAACAATACGACTTGGGTGACTTTCTTGTTTTCTATCAACACCTTCTTGAAGATCAGTCTTAACAGCTCTTTTCGCAGGGACGGATGAAGATTCTCCTTAATCGAATCTGCTGATTTAGCAACTTCTTCCGCCCGCTTGAGATAATCCTTGGATTCTTCCTTTTCAATGAGTTGAAGCTCCATGCGCTCGATCTTGATGCGAAGCTCCCCTTCCTCGTTCCGTAGGTTCTGAGCCTTTAGTTCAAAGATCTCTTTTGTAATGGTGCCTTCAAGATAAACGTCGGTTAATTTCGCCAGCTTTTGCGAGCATCCCTGCAAATCCTTTTTAAGAGCATCGATTGCCTGACTCGTTTCGCTCATCGCTTCTTCTTGGTAACGATCGGCGATGAGGTGTTTCAACCTGTCTTTTTGAATTTCATTTGAAGAGAAAAGGGTCTCTAACATTCCCAAAATATACACTTCCGGAATTTGAGCCTGAAGGTCACTATTGCCGCAATGAATGTTTTTGGAAGACCGGCCAGAACAGCGGTAATAAGCACGCTTCTCTCCGGTCATATGATTGCTAACATTGTAGATGCCGTGGTAAGAGCACCCGCATTTAGCACAGGTCAAAATTCCAGAAACCGGATAATCCCGCTTATGCCTTTTATAAAACTTACCCTTTCGATTCCGGTCCATAATGGACTGAGCTCGGTAAAAAACGTCTTCTGAAATAGTGGCTTCATGCAAGCCGTCCGCTTCAATGATCTTGGATGGATCATTCTTTACATATCGATAGCCCCTTAGCGTCTTCTGCTTCTTGTCATAATGATGCTCATTCCAGACAAGTTTCCCGATATGAATCTTGTTTCGAATAACCCTTCGGATGAGCGAACTGTTAAACTCGCCACCCGAACGGCTCGGAACTTTCCGCTTGTAGAAATCGCCGCCGATCTCTTGTGTAGATTCTCCTGCGATATATCTTTGGAAAATTTCGCGCACAAGCTTGGCTTCGGATTCTTCAATGCTTAGCCGCTTTGTTGTTTTATCGTACCGATAACCAAACGGCGAATAACGAGCCCCTTGCCAATGACCGGCCTGAACGCCGCGAACCATCCCCGGAACCACTCGCTCAATAATCCGGTTGCGTTCAAACTCCGCAAAACTTCCCAATTGCTGAAGCATCAACTTTCCGGAGATTGTCGTCGTGTCATAAGGTTCGGTAGCTGATTTGAATTGAACTCCAAGCGCCTCTAATTCATCAATAATATTAAGAATATCCCGAAGCCTTCGGCTAAACCGATCAAGTTTGTAAACGAGGATTAAATCAAATTTC
>CAYMUZ010000189.1:0-14652 GCA_964393875.1 uncultured bacterium
GGCTGGCCAAGTTTTTGGCAGCCGATTGCCAAAAACAATGTGCAGGTGAGTGCGGATAACAGCGCTTTTGTGCAGCGAACCGAAGTGCTTTGCGCCCGCTGCAATGCGCATCTTGGGCATGTGTTTGACGATGGCCCGCGACCCACCGGGCGGCGTTACTGCATCAATTCCACCGCTCTAGAGTTTAAAGAATCCGCGCAGTGAATTTTTAACCCTCAATCTTCTTATATCCAAGAAAGAGTTGTGTTATGACCGTTCTTCTACAGATCAGCGATATTTCAAAACACTATGGTCCCGTGACGATTTTGGAAGAGGCAACAGCGTCTTTCGGAGATGATCAGAAAATCGGGGTGATTGGCCGCAACGGTGCGGGGAAGTCCACGCTTTGCCGCATTATTACCGGGCAGGAAGAAAAAGACAGCGGGAGCATCAGTGCGAATAATAACTTGCGTCTGAGCTATCTCGAGCAGCACGATGCTTTCAAGCTCGAAGAAAGCGTGCGCGATTTTCTGATGCGCTATACGGACCGTGAAGAATGGGAGTGCGCAGAAATGTCGGCTCGATTTCACCTGAAGGGGGCAATGTTTGAGTCTCCCATCACCCGTCTGGCCGGCGGCTACCGCACGCGTGTCAAGCTTGCGGCCATGCTGCTGAAAGACCCCAACTTTCTGATTCTCGATGAACCTACGAATTATCTCGACCTGTCTACACTGATTTTGCTTGAAAATTTTCTGAAAGAGTTTCGCGGAGGCTGTCTGATTGTCTCGCACGACCGGGAGTTTCTTAGAAAAACCTGTGACCACACCCTGGAAGTGGAGCAGGGGCGGCTGACGCTTTATCCCGGAGATATTGACCAGTACTTTGAGTTTAAGGAAGAGCAGCTGCGGCAGGTGCGTGCGTACAATAAAACCGTTGAGAAAAAGAAAGCGCATCTACAGGAATTTGTGGATCGTTTTAAAGCACGGGCATCGACTGCCAGCCGCGCAAAATCAAAAATGAAGATGATCGACCGTCTCGAGACGATTGAGGTTGCACACCCGCTTAGCACGGTCCGTATGCGCATTCCCAATGTGGAACCCAAGGGCGGCGTGGCCCTCACTTGCATCGACCTGGCGATTGGCTATCCCGGAAAAACGGTGGCAAGTCACATTCATCTTGAGGTTGAGAGGGGCGCGCATGTCGCCGTGCTGGGAGATAACGGCCAGGGAAAAACCACATTTTTCAGAACGATTGCGGCTGATCTGGCCCCCATCGGGGGTAAATTTCAGTGGGGCACCGGCCTCAAAATTGCGTACTATGCCCAGCACGTTTTTCAAACCCTGCATCCCGAGGACGATATTTATCAGCACTTGTCGCGTGAAGCGGCTCCGGGTGTAAGCAACCAGGACATTCTCGATATTGCCGGTGGTTTTCTGTTTAAAGGCGAGGAAGTGAAAAAGAAAGTGGCCGTTTTAAGCGGAGGCGAACGTGCGCGTCTTGTTTTGGCGGGACTACTTTTGACACGCTCGCATATCCTTTTGTTGGACGAACCGACGAACCATTTAGATTTTGAAACAGTCGAAGCCCTGGCGGATGCCCTCAAAACATTTGCCGGGACCGTTTTCTTTATCAGCCACGACCGTACGTTTGTTAACACGCTCGCCACACACGTTCTGGATATCAAAGATGGTTTTATTTCGCGCTATCCGGGCACTTACGAAGATTACGTGTATTTTCTCGAACGCCAGGCGCGTGAAGATGTCGACGAGTACGACCCCAGCGCAGGCGCTTCTCACGGGGGCCAGTCCTCCGCAGGTGCAAAGCCGGATCCAAAAGAATCTACCGAAACACAGGCTCGTGAAGCCGAGAAACAAAAACAGCTTGAAATTCGCGAAATGGAAAAGAGTGTTAAAAAACAGGAGGGGCGCCTTCAGCACGTGCAGCGCCAGCGCGATCAGATTCACCGGGAAATTGAGCAAAACCCCCTGCATTTTTCCAAAGAGCGCAACCGTAAAATTCAGGAGTTCACGGTTCAGATTGAAAAAGAGGAAGCAAAGTATTTGACGATGCTTGAAGACTTGGAAAAGTTAAAGAAAAGGCAAAGTTCTTAAATCCCCCTTGGCCAAATGCCCATGAGATCGTTTTGCAGAGCCTAAAGGGAAACGGCGTCAACTTTCCTGAAACAACCATACTGATCATGATTAGAATCATACTTCCACTCACAAGTTTCCACATCCGTGCATTTTTCCTCATCCAGTATCAAGTTGCACGTCACTAGAGCAACCGTATCCGGCGAAACGGCCATCGGATTCAGATCAGAGGCTGGTGCTGTCGTCTCCCCCATGTCTGTCGAATACGCATACGCCGAACGTAACCCCGTAAAACCAAGCCCCAGCGCAAAAACCATGACCATCACAGTCAAATTTCTTTCTGTTTTCATGTTCAAGTCTCCCTTTCAAATTTGAATATTCTAAACCTTCAATCACTGAGCCTGCGTACACTTTCTTGGTGTTTCAAGGTTTGTACCCACCCATGAGTGCTAGCACCTAAATAGAATGATACGCGAGGGCGTTGTGACTTTCAAGGGCCTGCTAGTCGGTGCTAAAAACAATCATATCCAAACGCAAAAGTTAGTTCTAATGTCTTGATACGGAAGGGGTTGCCCGCGCGCGGATTCAATCGGCTTTTTCTGGGTGAGCAGTCTTAAGCTCTGCAAAACAAGGCATTGACAAAGCGTACGATATATAGCACGCTTCACTTGGAGGTGGAAGATGACAACCATGACAGCGAGCAAAGCCAGAGCTAATTTGTATGGACTGCTTCGTGCGGTGGCTAAGAATCATGAGCCGGTACAGATCACAGGGAAGGATGCTGCCGCCGTGCTTATTTCACAGGAAGACTGGAGCGCGATTCAGGAAACCCTTTATTTACTAGCTGTTCCCGGAATGCGTGCAGCCATCCAGCAAGGTTTAAAGACGCCTGTCTCAAAGTGCTTAGCCAAGCTTCAATGGTAATGTGGAGAATTGTTTTTACGAGTCAAGCTCTGGAGGATGCGAAGAAGCTAGCGAAATCTGGACTGAAACCCAAAGCGGAAAAACTGCTTACAATTCTCGGCCATGACCCATTTGAGAACCCGCCAACGTATGAAAAACTTGTGGGTGATCTCGCCGGTGGTTTTTCCCGGCGCATCAATATTCACCATCGACTTGTTTATCAAGTTTTAGCCAAAGAAAAAACGGTTAAGGTGCTTCGCCTATGGACACATTACGAATAAAAAATTACCTTATCCGTCTATCTTTTTATCGAGGGATAGCGGTCTCTTTGTTCAGTACCCGCGCACAAGGCGAGGGTGCTAGGCCTCAGGTGCCAGGGAAACACCCGTAGGCATTAGGCTCTCGAGGGCCGCGCGTGTTACAATTCACCTCGCATGACATTCCCAATAGTCCAGCCCTATTTGACGGCCGAGATTTCCGCTATTTCCGGTGAAATTAAACAAACGGCCGAAGATTTTCAAGTCGACGAAATTCCCGCCTACCTGCCCTGCGGTTCGGGTGAGCACGTCTATCTCTGGATTGAAAAAAAGGGGATGACGACGCGGCAGGCCGTGCAAAAAATTGCACGAGCGGCCGGCAAAAGACCCGGGGATGTCGGCGTGGCCGGTTTGAAGGATTCGCGGGCGCTTACGCGCCAGTGGGTTAGCGTGTATACGGCGGATGCCTCAGCGCTTGAAAAACTGGATCTGCAGGGGTTGCGCGTGCTCGAAGCCGGGCGGCATAAAAACAAGCTGCGAATCGGGCACTTGAAGGGGAACCGCTTTGTCATTCGCGTGAGGGGCAGCGCTGCAAAAAATGCCGAGGGTGTACGCCAGGTACTGACCGTGCTTGAGAAACAGGGTGTTCCCAATTATTTTGGTGCACAACGCTTTGGCCAACGCGCCGACAGTTGGCAAGTGGGGCATGCGTTGATTAAACGTGATTATGCGAAGGCTGCGTGTCTTCTGGCCGGTGGGCCACTGCCTGAAGATTCCGAGCAGGTCCGCGATGCACGCACTGCTTTTGACCACGGAGATTATGAGACGGCCGCTCGTTATTGGACGCGCTCAGCAGAACATCTTGCCACGCTTTGCCGCGTGATGCAGCGAACAAAGGGAAATGCGGAGAAGGCCTTGTTCGTGATGGGCAATACCTGGCTCTGGTTTTTTATCACGGCCTTCCAGTCGTATCTTTTCAATCAATTGCTCGGAGAGCGTATTCATGGAATTGACCGGGTGGAAACGGGCGACCTTGCTTACAAGCACGACAGCGGCGCGGTGTTTAGCGTCCAAGACGCGGTTTTAGAAAATAAGCGGGCCCAGGCCTTTGAGATTTCTCCCAGTGGGCCGCTTTACGGATTTAAAATGACGGCTCCGATGGGGCGGCCCGCTGAATTGGAGCGACGTGTGCTTGAGCGCTCAGGGGTGAGCGTGGAAGAGTTTTATCGGCCGGGTATTTTGAAATGCCAGGGTGCCCGCAGGCCCTTGCGGTTTCCTGTGAACGAACTGGCGCTTTCCTCTGCAAGCGATGCGGCGGGCGCTTATTTACAAATGGCGTTTACCCTTCCGCCGGGCACCTACGCCACGGCTGTTTTACGCGAAATTCTAAAACAGGAACGGCCGGTTGAACCCGACGCTGCCACGGAAAATCGGTAAGGTTGCTATGTACCATATTTTGATTGCCGGCGCCGGGTACACGGGTTCTGCAATCGCCAGGTATTTTCTTCAAGAAAAACAAAAAGTGTTCGTGATGACCCGCTCAGAAAAAAAAGCGGCGGCGTTTCACTCGGAGGGTTTGCACCCGCTGTGCATGGATCTGACTCGGCCAGAGACGCTAAAGAAAACCCCCGCCGCTCATTTTATTGTGTTTGCGGCGGCGCCCGATACCTCTGAAGAAATGGATTATCGCAAAACTTATCTCGAAGGTCTGACCCACTTCATCGAAGCCGTGCGGAACAATCCCAAACCTTTTTTATTTTTGTATCTCTCCAGCACCTCGGTATGGCGTGAGCGCGCCGGGGCCTGGGTGGATGAGACCATTCCCGCTGATCCTGATTCGATCAAAGGGAGTATTCTTCTTGAAGCTGAACAGCTTGCGCTTCATTCCGGTCTTCCGTCAGCCGTACTGCGCTTGGCGGGAATTTATGGCCCGGGCCGCAACCGTTTGCAGCGCAAACCAGCCGCAGCAGTTGAAAATCTCCGGTGGATGAACATGGTGCATGTCGAAGACATTGCGCGAGCGGCGCCCATTCTCTTCAAATGCGCGCGCGAAGGAGGCATTTATACTGCGGTGGATGATGAACCGGTTTTAAATCGAGATTTTTACGCGTGGCTGAAAGGCCGGACGGGGATCGTTTGGCCCGGGGTGAACCCTAGCGATGAGGCGAAGGGCAAGCGTGTGAGCAATCAACTTCTTAAGAGCTTGAACTGGAAGCCGGATTATCCGAATTTCCGGAGCGGGTACGAAGCTTTTTTGAAAACGGGCCAGGAGCCGTGTGTATGAGCACCGCGCCAGTCAAACCGATTATTATTGGCGCCGGACCCGCGGGCATGGCTTGTGCCTACACGCTGGGTCAGGCCGGTCGGCCCGTACAAATTATTGAGAGAGATGACGCGCCGGGCGGCCTTTGCCGCACCCTGGATTTTAATGGCTACTTGTTTGATATCGGCGGCCATCGTTTTCTTAGCAAATCGGAAGAGGTCAATGCTCTCTGGCACCGCGTTATGGCGAGCGACATGCTACGGGTGCGTCGTCTTTCACGCATTTATTTTCACAAACGATTTTTTAATTACCCGCTTTCTTTCTTTAACACCTGTTGGAACCTAGGGGGGTGGGAAAGCCTGCGTTGTCTGGCCAGTTATGTCTACGCCATGATGGTTCGGCCGGGGGATGACCGCACCTTCGAAGGTTGGATCATCAATCATTTCGGCCGCCGCCTTTATGAGGTTTTTTTTAAAACCTATACAGAAAAAGTCTGGGCGGTGGTTTGCAAAGACATTTCTGCGGATTGGGCCACACAGCGCATTCGCGGCCTGTCGCTGCGAGTGGCGCTGGCGGCTATTTTTTTAGGAAAAAAAAGCACCCCTAAAACACTGGCGGAAGAATTTCTCTACCCCAAAACGGGACCCGGAGAATTCTATAACCGGCTCGAGCGTATTTTATGCGATTTTGGCGCAGAGTTTAAGTATCAGACCGCCGTCATCAACGTTTTGCATGAGCAGGGACGACGTGTGCACGGGCTTGTTCTTGAGGATCGTCCGCACGGACGCCGGCGCGAGATTCCCGCCAGCTTTGTTTTTTCGACCATGCCACTGCCACTTTTAGTGCGTGCCCTTATTCCCGCGGCGCCGCGGGAAGTTCTCGAGGCGGCCGCCCAGTTGAAGTTTCGCAGCTTTTTGGTAGTCAATGTCATTTTAAATCGGGAGCACGTATTTCCCGATCAATGGCTTTACATTCAGGATCCGGATGTGCGCATGGGGCGGATTCAAAATTATAAAAACTGGAGCCCGGCCATGACCGTCGATTCTAAGAAAACATCGCTTGGACTTGAGTATTTCTGCTCACAGGACGACGATCTTTGGCGGATGAACGATGTGGATTTAATCGATTTTTCTGTTTCGGAGCTTGAGAAAATCAAACTGGCGCATCGCCGCGACCTGATCAACGGCTTTGTGGTGCGCCGCGTGAATGTTTACCCCGTCTATTCACTCGACTATGAAAAAAACGTAGCGGTCGTGAGACGCTACCTTGAGAAGTTTGAAAATCTTTATACGCTCGGCCGCGAGGGCCTTTTCAGGTATGATAATTCTGACCATGCGCTTTTGACCGGTATGTATGCGGCGCGAAATTTTATGGGCATGGGCGAGTACGATGTGTGGAATGTCAATACTGAGAAGGTGTATTTAGAAAATTAGGGAACTGTGTTATGGAAAAAATAATTTTAATCGGTCTGCTTTTTGTTTTTTCTTCTCAGGCTCATGCCGCGCGCGCCCTGCCGCAAGATTATGTGAAATACCCCGTCATGGTCAGTCTAGAGTCCGGCAACACAGCGAGCGGTTTTTATTTTAACGACAACCGTGGCAATATTTATCTCGTCACGGCCGCGCACGTGCTTTTTAACGTGGAGTCGGGCAAGGCTTTGCCTCCCCTGCGGGGTGACAAGGCGCTGCTTTTATCGTATCCGGAAGAAGATTTGCCCGAACCTGTATTCATCGAGCTGGATTTAGCTCTATTGAAAGAAAAAGGGTTGCTGGGGCGTCACGCGACTGAGGATGCGGCGGCGGTCTTGATTGGCCGTGTGGAGGGCGGAGGCGGTGAGAAAAAAGTGGTGCTTTCCGACGGCGTACAGCGTAAAGCGCATGCATCTCAGGCCGCCACAGGGACGATTTTGGGTGCGCACGCGGGGATGACGCGTTCTTTTAAACAGGTGTCGATTGGAAACGAAGTGTATACCTTTGGTTTTCCCACATCGCTTGGAATTGAACGCTATCCACAAATTGATTACAAGCGGCCGTTACTGCGCAAAGGAATTATTGCTGGAAAAAATCCTGAAAAGAAAACACTCATTCTCGATTGTACGACACACCATGGCAATAGCGGCGGGCCGGTCATTGAGGTGGTGGATGACAGTGTCACGGAAACCTCTTTTTGGCTGATCGGGATGGTGACGGAATATATCCCATTTGAAAATAAACAGTATCTCGGGCGCCGCCGAAAACTTAAGCTGAGCAATCTTGAAAACTCCGGCTATTCCGTGGTCTTGCCGACGGACGTAATTTTGGAGCTGGTGCAAAGTGTTCCCGCGCCGCCCCCGGCTGAGGCGCCGCGCGGTCTTGCCTGAGGAGTCAGCGGCTGTTATGATGCGCGCCCTGCTTGTCACACAGTGTAACTCCCAAATGGGTCGAGCATGAAAAGTAACGAAACATTTCAAAAAGTGGTGCTTAAGAGCGATCAGCTCGAACTTGTCATTCTGCCCGAGGCAGGCTGCCATTGGCCTAGCCTGCGAGTTTGCAGGGCAGGTAAGATGATAGATCTGCTGTGCCCGGTCAAGGACTACGCGACGATTTTGAGCGCACCGTCCTCAACAGGTTCTTACCTCATGGCGCCGTGGTGCAACAGGCTGCCTCATGGGTTGTTCCCATTTGAGGGCGCGCAGTATCATTTGCGTTTAAATTTTCCTGACAACACCACGATTCACGGCGATGTCCGCAAGCGGCCTTGGCAGGTGCTTGAAGCGACACCCGCTTTTTTTAAAGCGAGGCTCGAGAGCGCGCAGTTTCCGGATTTTAATTTTCCGTTTCGGCTCATTTTTGAGCAGGGTGTTTCGCTGAAGGCCGGCACGCTCACGATAGAGCTGCGCATTACCAATACTGATACGCGTCGTGCGCCCGTTGGATTCGGTTACCATCCCTTTTTTAAGAGACGTCTTTCTGAAAACGCCGGAGATCCGGTTTTGAGGGTGCCGGCTGGAAAAATTTTCTTGGCAAAAGATCACATGCCCACCGGTCCGGCAGTTCCTGTTTCAGGCCGTACAGATTTCCGGCAGGGAAAGCGGTTGGGCGTGCCCACGCTTGATGATTGCTTTACTGCGCTGACCGAAAATGAAATTTGTCTCAACTATCCGGAAGAGGGCGTTGAAGTGACTTTTGATTTTGATCCCGCCTTTGCCTATACCGTGCTTTATGTTCCCACCCAGGACAATGGAGAAGGCGGTGATTTTTTTGCCATTGAACCTCAAACCCATGTGACCGGCGCTTTGGGGCTTATGGCGCGCGGCTGTCACGACACGGGTCTCAAAATACTGGCTCCTGGCGAAACCTGGGGCGCGGAGTTGCGCTTGAGTGTGAAGTGTGCCGATTAGCCGCGGGCGCTTGGCGCCTCGAAAGTATGAGTCTTTTATGACCCTTGAAAATCTTGATCGCGAAATCGCGCGACGGCGTACGTTTGCGATTATCTCGCATCCGGATGCCGGAAAAACAACACTGACGGAAAAGCTTTTACTTTATGGCGGCGCTTTGCGTCTGGCCGGATCAGTGACGGCGCGTAAACAGCAGCGTGAAACCGCTTCCGACTGGATGGAGCTTGAAAAAAAACGGGGCATTTCCATTTCGTCGACCGTGCTTCAGTTTGATTACAACGGATACCGTATGAATTTGCTCGATACCCCGGGCCACAAGGATTTTTCAGAAGATACCTATCGGGTGTTGATGGCCGTCGATGGCGTCATTATGGTGATTGACGCGGCCAAGGGCATTGAAAGCCAAACACGTAAACTTTTTGAAATTTGTCGCAAACGCGGAGTTCCGCTTTTCACCTTCATGAACAAACTCGACCGGCCTGCGAAAACTCCCCTCGCCTTGATCGATGAGCTGGAAAGCGTTTTGAAAATTCACGCGTGTCCCATGAATTGGCCGCTGGGCATGGGAAGTGACTTTCGAGGGGTTTTTGACCGTCGCGCAAAGCAGGTGCATTTGTTCGAACGGCTATCGGGCGGAGGCGCGTATCGCGCGCCGGTATCGATTCATGGGCTGAGTGATTTGCAAGGGGCGGATTTCGTGAGTGACGATATTTACCGCACGGTGTTGGAAGAACTGGAACTGCTGGATTATGCGCATGCGGCCTTTGAGCCGGAGCGCGTTTTGGAGGGCACCACCACCCCGGTTTATTTTGGCAGTGCCGCCAATAATTTTGGCGTTCAGCTTTTGCTCGACGGATTTCTCGCACACTCCTCACCGCCGAGAGGTCGCATGTCTGTTCAGGGGCCCGTGGCGCCGGAGCACGAAAAATTCTCAGCCTTTATTTTCAAAATACAGACCAATATGGATCCACTCCACCGCGACCAGATTGCCTTTTTGAGAGTGTGTTCCGGAAAATTTGAACGCGATATGACGATTATTCTCGCGCGCACCGGCAAAAAATCCAGGCTTTCAAACTCCCACAAGGTGTTTGGCCAGGAGCGTGAGATTGTCGAGTCAGCGTATCCCGGGGATATTGTCGGCGTGGTTGGTAAAGGGGAATTTAAAATCGGGGATACGCTTACCGAAGAACCAGGAATTTGCTTCCAGGAAATACTAACCTTTGCTCCGGAATGTTTTGGGTATCTTGTGAACCCGACGCCGGCCAAGCATAAACCGTTTCATAAAGGACTTGAGCATTTGCTCGCTGAAAATATCGTACAGGTTTTCCATTTGAACTATTCGGCGAAGGGCCCGCTTTTCGGTGCGGTAGGCCCCCTGCAGTTTGAAGTTCTGCAGTATCGTTTGCAAGCCGAGTATGGGGCTGAATCCGTTCTGGAACGCGCCTCCTGGCAGATGCTTCGGTGGCTTGCGGAAGAAATAGATCACGATGAGCTGAAACAGCTTCTGCCGTTTGGGGCGCAGGAGGCGCGTGACGTTATGGGCCGTACGGTCCTTTTGTTTGAAAACGTCTGGGGCCTTGACCGGTTCAAAGAAAAGAACGCCCAATTACAGCTTCTTGATGTCCCGCCGCCCCTTTCCTGAGAAAAGACTGTTTTACTCGAGCTGTTTTATTTATTCTTCTTCGACGGAGGCAAGGTTTAGAATTTTTTGGATGAGAGCGGGGTATTCAAATCCGGCCTTTTGAGCAGAAAGAGCAAAGTCTTCGTCTTTGGCCAGCATGGGGTTGGGATTGGCCTCGATGAAAAAAATTTCACCGTTTTCACGCAGACGCAGATCGAGTCGCGCATAGCCGTGGATGCAAAGCACCCGGTAAATTTTTTTACAAAATTTTTCGAGACTTCGCAGCGTGTCTTTGCTGAGGCCTTCGGCGAAGCGATTGTGAATACCCCATTTCTTCCGGTAGGTCTCGTCCCATTTTGCCTTGTACGTAGCGATTTTCGGCTCCTCGTCTGGAACGTTTGAGAACACCATCTCCCGGATCGGAAAAACTTCCAGTCGCTGATTGCCCGTGACGCTGACATACAGCTCACGGCCGTCGATGTATTCTTCCGCAATGACGTCCAGCCCCATGGTTTCATGAATGAATTTCACACGCTCTTCGAATTGGGCATCATTTTCCACAAAGGAGGCTTGCGAAATGCCCAGAGACGCTTCTTCTTTGAGTGGCTTAATAAAGATGGGTAAGTCGAGCCAGCGCGGACGCTTGGCCAGCTTTTTGACAGGGAGAAGAGCAAATTGTGGGACGCGGACCCGGTGATGGCTCAGAATTTGTTTCGAAAGGCCCTTGTCTTTGCAGAGCATCATCGCTTCAGGCCCGCAGCCGGTGAAGGGAACGCCGAGCAGTTTTAAAAATGCGGTCACATCCGCTTCATGCGCGGAGTTATTTTTGAAGCGCTCCACCAAATTGAAAATAACATCGGGCTTAAATGTTTTAATCTTTTCGTGAAAAATAGAGGTGTCGTCAAAAATTCCGGCAAAGTCAACGGGGCAGTCCAGCTCACGCAGAGCGGCGGTGACATCGGCCTCGGTCTGCCAATCGGGTTGGCGGAAGTTCTCCGCATAGTCTTTGTCGGGCGGACAGGCCGAAAGCGTATTAAAGGCAACCAAAACGCGCGGTATTTTCATTTCGAGTGTTTGAATTTACCCGTGAACAGGTACGTGTTGACGAGTGTTGAAATATAAGCTGCCAACTGTAAATCCATATCGGCCGAGTCGCGGCGAACATAAAGTTTTAACTCACTGACACGGCGCATGAGCCGCTGCAACAGCTGGTCGATAGTGTACTGTTTTTCCCGGGTCCACACCGCAACAGCTCGCACCAGCGGGGTGTAAGATTTTTTTAGATAATCACGCGCGGTGACGGTCGAACTTTCTTCCGGTTGATCGGTGAACAGGTTTTTGAGATCACGGTCATAGAAATCGGGGTAAGAGTCCGCATAGAGTTTCATTTTGCGCTGAAAATAAGTTTTAAGTTTGATCCCGAGGCCGGTCCACGATGCCAGCTCTTTGGCAGCCGGTGCTTTGGCGGGTTTCCCGGCGAGGCCGCTCATGATCTGATCGACATAGCCAAGTTTCTCAAGAGCCTTCCAACCACGGTAGCGTTTTTGCCAGTTCAGGCCGGGCGTGAGCCAAACGGCGAAAGTTTCGGCGAAGTCTTCATCCGGATGGCTCTGCGCATACCAATTTTCAAGATGAGCCACATAGCTTTTGCTGTAGGGACGTGGATGATAGGTGTCAGGATATTCTGTGGAGGCCAGTCCAAAAAGTCTGCGCCATATCTTGCGGCGGTGAAGGCCGTAGGCGTACGAATAGGCATGCCCGGCCTCATGACGGATCAGTTTCATGAACTCCGTTTTACTACCGCCCTCAACTTCTAAAATCATTTTTTTCTCAAGCCGGCGAAGACGTGAGTGCGCTAGGTAAAACGGCACACCGATCGCGGGTACGCCGACTGGGCAAAACCATTCATCGGCCAGAAAACACGGCGGCTGAAAAACCAAGCCCTTCGCGGCGAGCTCGCCGTAAAGCCGGGCGATCAGAGGTTCGAGGGCAGAGCCGGTGATTTCCAGCCCCAAGTGTGCGGGTGAGAGACTCATGAGAGCATTGTCTGACAGGCGTTGCCAGTTTGAAGGCTGCATGGCCAGAGATTATAGCATGGCGCCGGTGTAACAAGCGCTAGACGTCGATTTGCAATTGACGTTCGCAGTGAAAACGGATAGACTGCAAAGCCTTATCCAGCCTGCATTTATTCGTCATCGAGGAGTTCCATGAGTTCACTAACTTCCCTGGAAGATTTGAAGGTTAAGGCCAAAGAAATACGACGTGATATCGTGCGAATGACCTGCTCGGCGGCATCCGGCCATCCCGGAGGATCCCTTTCTGCGACAGAAATCGTGACAGCCCTTTATTTCAGGCTGATGAGGCATGACCCTAAAAATCCGAAGTGTCCAGATCGTGATCGGTTGATTTTGAGTAAGGGACACGCTTCGCCTCTGCTTTATTCGGCGCTTGCGCGCTCAGGCTATTTTGATCCGAAGCTGCTCGAGACCTTTCGAGTGTTTGGCAGCCCCCTTCAGGGGCATCCTGACATGCGTAAATTACCGGGCATTGAGGCCTCGACGGGGTCGTTGGGGCAGGGACTTTCTATCGGCGCCGGCCATGCGCTGGCTCGCCGTGTCGATGGTAAAAACTATAGGACGTACGTAGTCATGAGTGATGGCGAGATGAATGAGGGCCAGACCTGGGAAGCCGCCGCCATGGCCGCACATTATAAGCTCGATCACCTTGTGGTGATTTTAGATTATAACAAATTTCAGCTGGATGATGCCACTTCCGTGATCTGCGACATGGAACCCATGGCGGACAAATGGCGCGCTTTTCGCTGGAAAACGGAAGAGGTGGATGGGCACGATCTGAATCAGCTCGTGCCTGCGCTTGAACGCGCCCGTGATTATCGCGGCGGTCCGTCTATGGTCATCGCACACACGATTAAGGGAAAAGGCGTGTCGTTTATGGAAAACAACAATAATTTTCATGGTGTGGCGCCGACCCGTGACGAAGCTGAGCGTGCGTTGAAGGAGCTGGTGTAATGCAAAAGAAGTTGGGAGCCGCAACTCGAGATGCCTACGGCAAAGCGCTCTTAGAGCTTGGTAGGACCAATCCGCGCGTGGTGGTGATGGATGCAGATCTTTCGAAATCGACCAAAAGTTATGATTTTTCAAAAGCGTTTCCGGATCGATTCTTTAACGTCGGGATCATGGAAGCCAATCTTGTCGGCGTGGCCTCAGGGCTTGCCGCATGCGGAAAAATCCCGTTTATTTCCAGCTTTGCGTCTTTTTTAACCTGTAAAGGGTTTGACCAGTTTCGTATGGCCGTGGCGTTTTCAGAGTTGCCCGTCAAAGTGGTCGGTTCGCACGGCGGTATTTCGGTGGGCGAAGACGGTGCTTCGCAGATGTCAATCGAAGATATTGCTCTCATGACCACGCTGCCGGGCTTTTCGGTGATGGTGCCTGCGGATGAATGGTCGACGCGAGCACTGACACTTGCGGCGGCCGCATTACCTAAACCGGTCTACATGCGCACCTGCCGTCCCAAGGCGCCGCTGATTTATGATGAAGCGGCAAAGTTTGAAATCGGCAGGGGCATCTGCTTAAAAAGCGGCCGTGACGTAACGCTGGTTGCCAATGGACTGTTGGTCTTTGAGGCTTTGCATGCGGCGGAATTGCTTGCGGCGGAGGGTATCAGTGCGGGTGTGATAGACATGCACACCATTAAACCGTTGGACGAAACTTTGCTGGTGGAAGAGGCGTCCAAGACCGGACATGTGGTTGTTTGCGAAGAGCATCAAATCTGGGGCGGTCTTGGCAGCGCGGTGAGCCGTACGCTTGCTCAGAAACATCCTTGCCGCATGGAGTTTGTGGCGATTCAGGATACCTATGCGGAGTCTGGCACTCCCGATGGTTTGCTTGAAGCCTATGGTCTCACAGCGCCGGGCATTGTGCGTGCCGCCCAGCGTGTGCTCGACCGGATTAAAAGCTGCTAATTTGATTCCGGACTCTTCCCGGAGTTCCGCCATGAATTTAAATCGTGAAGGCTATTTTCGACGACTTGCCTTGATTTTCGTCCTTTTTTTTGCGCAAGAAATTTCCACAGGTTTTTGTGCATTGGCCACCGCGCAAAAGTGCATGGTGGTAACGGCGCACCCGGCGGCCACGCGCGCCGCA
>CAYMUZ010000190.1:0-4348 GCA_964393875.1 uncultured bacterium
CCCGATTGCCACGGCGAAAATTGAAGAATTGATCTACCGGCTTAAAAAAGATTTTACAATTGTGATTGTGACCCACAACATGCAGCAGGCCGCACGTGTCAGCGATTGGACGGCCTTTTTTTACATGGGAAAGCTGGTGGAAGTGGATGAAACCCGGAAAATTTTTATGAGCCCTGCTCATAAACAAACGGAAGAATACATTACCGGCCGTTTTGGGTAGCTCTGCAAGCCCCCCTAAGGCTCTGCAAAACAATAACATAGGCATTTGGCCGAGGGGATTTTGAGCCGAATCAAAGTCGAATTTTTTGACGCGTGTCTTTAGACACGCTGTCTCGTCCTTGCGCTTCGAACTTACCACAATCCGAGCCCTCCAAATGGCTATGTTATTGTTTTACAGAGCCTAAGAAAAAGAGCCGGAATCCTTCCTCATGGAGGGGTTCCGGCTCTTAAGCTTTATGACTGTGAGCCGCCAGTCGCAGAGTTATCTGCAGCGGGTTGAGTCGCAGGGGTGCCTGTCGTATCCGGTGCGGAAGCGGGGGCGGGCGGGGTCTGCTCATCGCGCCATTGCCGGCGTCTTTCTCGCCGCTCATGCTGCCCAATTTTTCCGTCACCCTCCGCATCCAGTTGCTTTAGGCGCTCGGCGGCCTGGGGGTGATCGCTCAGCCACTGCTGACGGCCCGCTTCTTTTTCGGACTTATCAAGCGTGCCGTCTTTGTTTGAGTCGAGTCGTTGCAGCAGCGAGTCGTGCCAGGCTTCACGAGCCTCTTGGCGCTCACCGCGTTCGATTCTACCATCGCCGTTGCTATCCATTTGCTTCATGTGCTCAGAGGCCTTGGGATGATTTTCAAGCCATTGTTGCTTTCCGGCCTGTTTCTCGCCTGCATCAAGGGTCCCGTTTTTGTCAGCATCGAATCGCTCGAGCCGCTTAGCCTTCCAGTTCTCCTGGTTTCCTTTAAAGTCAGGGCTAGCACCCGGCCCGCCTTGAGGGCCCGGACGGTTTTCCCAGTTCGTACCTTGCCCGCCGCGCGGTCCCGGGGGATTGTTATCACGATCCTGATGCCCCCATCCTCCGCCCTGCTGAGCGCCCCCTCCGCGATTGGGGCCGGGGCGGCCACCGCCGCCGCGTCCCTGGCGGGCAAACCCCGGCTGTTCATAGCCGATGAAAACACATAGAGCGAGCAGCGCGCCCACGCAGATTTTCGAAACACTTCGCTGAGTGATCTGGTTCATGGAACTCTCCTTTTTATGTAGGCGGACTCCTCAAGATTCCGCGAATGTGCCGGAGCCGTTTCGATTCCGGTCATGAGTGCTATTGTGCACACTGAGATGCCCGATAGTCAAAAAGTTTTACTGCTTTCTTCAGAATAGTCTGAAATCCCATTGACGGAAAGCCACTCATCAGCGACGATGCTTCTCATGATACGCGACAGAGACCGTTACTCTATTACTGACGAAGAAACGATTACAAAACATTTTGCCAAGATGATCGGTCTGCTCCGCGAAGAAGAAAAACTAGAACAGGGGCGATTCGAGGCTGAGATTGAAACGCGTAATCCCGAAGAACAGGAGAAACGCGGCAAAGCGCTTTTGCGGTTGTCTCTGTTTGAAATGCACTATACGCCCGCAGGCCAGCGTTTAATCACCTTTGGTTACAAAAATGACCGTTGGCTGCCGCGCTATACGCTTGGCGTTGGCGATGTGGTTTCCCTTTCAGCCGTGGATGTTCCTCCGGCTGAGAGGCCCGTAGGCACCATCTATGAAAAAAACCGCACCGAGATTACCGTTGCGTTTAATGTCAAAATTCCTTCATGGGTCGGGCGCGAAGATGCTTATTTCCTGACGCAAGCAAAAAATCAGACCTCCTTTGACCGCATGTATGAAGCCGTCAAAACGGTGGGGCAGTCGTCGCACGGCCGGTTGGCGCTTCTGCGTAACATCAGTCTTGGGTTAAGACAGCCGTCTTATCGTGATTGCGTGGCAGAAAAAGCCATTATTTTTTTTAATGAGGCGCTCAACGCCCAGCAGAAATGGGCGGTCTGTAAGGCCTTTGAGGCAGAGGAGGTCTTCCTTTTGCACGGTCCGCCGGGGACGGGTAAAACAAGCGTTTTAGTCGAAATCATCCGTCAGGCACATGCGCGCGCCCAGAGCGTGCTTGTGTCCGCCCCGAGCAATGCGGCCTGCGACCATCTGCTTGAGTGCCTTGTGCGTGTGGGGGAGTCCGTGACGAGACTTGGGCATCCGGCGCGTATGAGCCCTGCTTTACGGGATCATACGTTCAGTTTCAAGCTCGCGGCGCATCCGTTTGCGAAAATGATTGATGAGCACAGTGCCAAGCTGGAGCGCCTGCTGACCCAAAAAGAACGCAAGCAGGAGCGCGGCGCGCTTTCCCGGGAAGATTCCAGGGAAATGTGGGATGAAATTAATTTCTTGCGTGATGACATCCGTAAATTGCGTGCTGAAATTTTTCAACAGGTCTGGAAAGAATCGGATATCGTGGTGGCGACGCATACGGGCGGAGGGGACCCGCTGATTAAGGCCAAAACATTTGATTGGGTGATTTTGGATGAAGCCACCCAGGCGGTTGAACCGGCAAGCTGGATTCCCGCGCAGGCGGCAGGCAAACTGATTTTAGCGGGAGATCACTGTCAGCTTCCGCCGACGGTCTTTTCACCGAGACGAGGTCCGGATAGTTTGCACCGCACGCTTTTTGAGCGCTTTCACGACAATTTGGACGCCAACTCAAAACTGCGTCTTGAAACGCAGTACCGCATGCACGAGAAGATCATGGGGTTTTCGTCGCGGGAATTTTATGACGGGAAACTTGTGGCAGCCGAGAGTGCCAAAGGCCGCGTACTGGCGGATTTACCGGGCGTGAAGCGGATGGAATTGACGGAGCTGCCGTTTGTATTTCTGGATACAGCGGGCATTGGCTACGAGGAAAATACCGAGGAAAGCACCCACAGCCGCTGCAATGAGAAAGAGGCTGCGCTGGCCGTGCGGCTTTATCGGATGCTGATCGAGGCGGGTGTCCAACCTGCCGATATTGCTTTGATTAGCCCCTACAGTGCCCAAGTCAAACTCCTTGCCAGTCTGCTTTTGGCGGAACGCGAAGACTCCGACAGCGCCGATGTGCCCGAGATCAACAGCATCGATTCTTTTCAAGGCCGTGAAAAAGAGACCGTGATCGTTTCACTGGTGCGCTCCAACCTTACGGGTGAGATGGGCTTTTTATCCGATACGCGCCGCATGAACGTTGCCTTGACACGTGCCAAAAGAAAACTGATTGTGATCGGTGACAGCGCCACGATTTCGAGCATTCCATTTTACGAAGATTTCATTCGTTACGCAGAATCTGTGAATGGCTATTTGAGCGCGTGGGAATTTGCGGAGTAGCCCAGCAGTTCTGATTGAATTTGCTTGGTCTTGGGGAGCAACTCTGCTAAATTAAAAATTATCATGACTTACACAAGTCTACGCCAATGTGTCAATGATCTTGAGAAACAGGGGCAGCTTATCCGCATTTCTCAGGAAGTCGATCCCCACCTTGAGATGGCTGAAATTCACCGGCGTGTTTTTCAAGCCGGGGGCCCGGCAATTTTTTATGAACGGGTGAAAGGCAGTCCGTTTTCGGCGGTATCCAACCTCTTTGGAACGCTTAATCGCGCACGATTTATTTTTCGCAGCACCCTTGAAAATGTCAAAAAACTTGTGCGGTTGAAAGCCGAACCTCAGGGGATTCTCAAGAACCCCTCCGAGGGGTGGGGCGCCGCCCTGGCGGCGGTGCATGCGTTGCCCCTCAAAACGGGAACCCCTCCGGTTCTGTACGCAAAAACAACTCTCAGTGCATTACCGCAGATCAAGTGCTGGCCTCAAGATGGCGGTGCGTTCATTCTTCTGCCGCAGGTGTTTAGCGAACATCCGGAACAGCCCGGTATTTTGCATTCCAACCTTGGCATGTATCGTATTCAAATATCGGGCAACCGCTATGAAGCGGACAAAGAAATCGGCCTGCATTATCAAATTCGCCGCGACATCGGCATTCACCACGCGGCAGCTCTCAAAAAAGGAGAGCCGCTCAAAGTGAGTATTTTTGTCGGAGGTCCACCGGCGCATACCTTTTCGGCCGTGATGTATTTGCCCGAAGGAATGTCGGAACTTGCTTTTGCCGGCGCTTTGGCCGGCCGCAACTTCCGCTACGTGCGAAAAGACGGCCATGTGATTTCAGCCGATGCCGATTTTGTGATTACCGGAACCGTCGAGCCGGGGCGGACCTTGCCGGAAGGGCCGTTTGGCGATCACCTGGGCTATTACAGTCTTCAGCACGATTTTCCAGTGATGCGTGTTGAAA
>CAYMUZ010000191.1:0-6576 GCA_964393875.1 uncultured bacterium
CTGCACGCAACGCGCGCAGCCGTCGAAGAAGGCATCTGCCCAGGCGGCGGCGTGGCACTGCTGCGCGCAGCCTCGGCGATCGACTCTTTAAAATTGAAGGGTGACGAAAAAGTGGGCGCAGACATTGTCAGGCGCGCACTTCAAGAGCCTCTGCGCCAGATTTCAGAAAATGCCGGCGCGGAAGGTTCAGTCATCATCAACCGTGTCCTCTCAGAAAAAGCCAATGTGGGTTTCAATGCTGCCAGCGGTGAGTTCGAAGACATGATTGCCGCCGGAATCATTGACCCTAAAAAAGTAACCCGCTGTGCCCTTCAAAACGCCGCCAGCGTCGCCGGTTTGCTGCTGACGACCGAAGCGCTCGTGGCCGATCTTCCCGAAGAAGACAAAGCGCCCGCCATGCCCGGCGGTGGCGGGGGGATGGGCGGTATGGGTGGGATGGGTGGAATGGGCGGAGGCATGGGATTCTAAGAAAGTTCACGTCTTCGCCGCGCTCTAAAGGCGTGGCGAAGACGGTTTTAAACTGATTCAAATTTTTCACCGATTCAAATCATCAACAAAATAGCGGAGGCGATTTATGAAAGTAAAACCCCTGGGCGATAAATTACTAGTGCAGGTTCTCGAAGCGGATGAAAAAACCAAAGGCGGAATCATTCTCCCTGACACTGCGAAAGAAGAGAAGACTGAAGGAAAGGTCGTTGCTGCCGGCGCCGGAAAAACACTTGAATCAGGAAAACTTCAGCCGCTCGAAGTTAAAAAAGGCGACAAAGTGATTTTTGGAAAATATGCAGGCGACGAAATTCTCATCGACGGGAAAAAACACAAGATTCTCAAGGAAAGCGAAATTCTCGCAGTTTACGAGGAGTAACCCACTTGTCATTGCGCGCTCGTCGAGGCGGGCCCCGAAGGCAGGACGCGAGGCGAAACAATCCCGGTTTTAAGATTGATGCATCGGCCTTCGGGATCATTGCAATGACAGCTTAAAGAAAAAACATTTCCTAAAAAGGAGTCTCAAAATGGCAAAACAACTCTCTTATTCCGAAGATGCGCGGCGTCGTTTAAAGCGCGGCGTGGATATCCTCGCGAAAACCGTCGGGGTCACACTGGGACCGCGCGGCCGTAACGTGGTGCTCGGCCGCAAGTTTGGCGCGCCGACGATCACCAAAGATGGCGTTTCTGTAGCTAAGGAAATCGATCTCAAAGACCCCTATGAAAATATGGGCGCTCAGATGGTGCGTGAAGTCGCAGAGAAAACTTCTGACCAAGCCGGCGACGGAACCACAACGGCAACCGTCCTTGCGCAGGCAATTGTTTGCGAAGGGCTTAAGAACGTCACCGCAGGCGCCGACCCGATGCTGCTCAAACGCGGCATCGATAAAGCAGTGGCGGCTGTCGTCGAGCACCTCAAGACGCTCTCGAAAAAGGTGAGCGGAAAAGAGGATATTCAATCCATCGGTACCATTTCTGCCAATGGCGATGTGGCCATTGGAAAGCTGCTGGCCGACGCGATTGAAAAGGTGGGTAAAGATGGCGTCATTACGGTGGAAGAATCCAACACACTGCAGACAAACCTTGAATTTGTGGAAGGCATGCAGTTTGACCGTGGTTATGTCTCTCCCTATTTCATCACCGACACCGAGCGCATGGAAGCTGTGATTAAAGATCCCTTCATTCTTCTTTTTGAAAAGAAGATCGCTTCCATTAAAGAGCTTGTCCCGATTCTTGAAAAAGTGGCTCAGCTTGGCAAGCCGCTCGTCTTGATCGCTGAAGACATTGAAGGCGAAGCGCTTGCGACTCTCGTGGTCAATAAAATCCGCGGGGTGCTGAATGTGGTCGCCGTCAAAGCTCCCGGCTTTGGGGATCGCCGCAAAGCTCTCATGGAAGATCTCGCCATTCTCACCAAAGCAAAGTTCATCTCCGAAGACCTTGGGGTAAAACTTGAGAATGTCGATGTCAGCATGCTTGGCCGCGCAGAACGCATGGTCATTGAAAAAGAAAATACGACCCTTATCGGCGGAGCGGGATCTCAGAAAGAAATCAAAGCCCGCTGCGAATTGATCAAGTCTCAGATCGAAAAGTCTGACTCTGACTACGACAAGGAAAAGCTGCAGGAGCGTCTGGCAAAGCTTTCAGGCGGAGTCGCCGTCATTAAAGTCGGCGCGGCCACTGAAATCGAGCTCAAGGAAAAGAAGGCTCGCATGGAAGATGCTCTTCATGCCACGCGCGCCGCGATCGAAGAAGGGATTGTTCCTGGGGGTTCCGTGGCATTGCTGCGCTCAATTCAAGCGTTCGAGAAAATAAGGCTCTCGGGCGATGAAAAGACTGGGGCGGATATTATTCGCCGGGCACTTGAAGAGCCACTGCGCCGCATTGCGGAAAACGCGGGTTTCGATGGCTCTGTAGTCGTTAAAGCGGTGATTGAGAGCAAAGGAAATCAGGGGTTTAATGCGCAGACCGGCGAGTACGAGGACCTAGTGAAGTCGGGCGTGATTGATCCGACCAAGGTCGTTCGCTCAGCACTCGAGAATGCGGCCAGCATTGCGGGCCTCTTTTTGACAACCGAGTGCGCCATCAGCGACAAGCCCAAAGAAGAAGACACGAAGAAGACTGCTGCTTCGTACTCCGGCGAGGATTTTGAATAAAATCATTGCCGAGATCCAGACGACGACTTCCTTAGTTGTCGCTGGATAGTCTCTGCACATAGGTGTAGAGGCTCCGGCGAGGATTTTGAATAAAATCATTGCCGAGATCCAGACGACGACTTTTAAAACCCCTCGGTGCTCATCTAAGCGCACCGGGGGGTTTTTTTATATCACAGGGTCGGGTTCTAACCCCGCCCTTTTTTAAAAATCTTCGCAAAAAAGAATCCTTCCATCAGCCCATCCGGAATAATTCTCACCGCCTGCTGAACTCGCGAATCAAAAGCCTTGCCCTTCCAGCTTTGGAGCCCGCTCCGGGCATTGGCAAATTCAAAATGGATGGCAACCAGCTCCATTTGATCTCCAAATTTTTCAAAAGCCCAGTCTAGAATTCCCTCATTTTCTTCCGGGGCAAAAGTACACGTGGCATAGACCATCACTCCGCCGGGCTTCAAAGCATGAAACCCTGAATAGAAAAGACTCTTCTGCCTTGATGCCAATCCTCTCAGCTTTGAAACTTTCCACATACTGAAACTTTCCGGGTCAGAATAGTGAAATCGGCCCTCCCCACTGCAGGGGGCATCCAGCAAAACGCGGTCAAAGCTTTCAGGATAGCGGTGACCCAGCATTTCGCCGGGCCCCAGCTTCGTATCCGTATTGGTAATGCCTTGGCGTGCAAGATTGGCCTTGAGTTTAAAGAACCGCGAGCGGCTGAGATCATTGGCCACAATCTTGCCGGTATTGCTCATCTGCATGGCCATCTGCGTCGTTTTACTGCCTGGCGCTGCGGCCATATCTAAAAGGGTTTCCCCGGGTTGCGGAGCGAGCACAATCACTGGCAGCATACTGGATAGACCCTGCACATAAAGCGCACCCCGTTCGAACAGGGTTGTTTTTTCAAGAGCGCGCAAATCTCCCCGTTTTAAAATAAACGCTCCCGCTATTCCCCGAGGCACAGTCAACTCAAAACCGGCGGCGGCTAGCTCCCGGCAGGCAGACTCTTCAGATACTTTCAGTGTGTTCACCCTCAAAGTGAGCGGCGGCTTCTCACGAAAAGTGGTCAAAACGCACGGTAAATCGGCCGGTGCGACAATCTGCTCCAGCCGATTCAAAAAATCAGCTGGTAAGCTGGGGGGGTATAAGCTGTCTTTTTTTTGCATGCCTCAATATACACATTGCTGGATGCGGGGAGCAAGGTAGAACCATTGAAAGTGAGGGGCGCCGCCTATTGACAGCTTGATCACAGACCAAAACTGCCAATTCTAAGGCAGGCAAAGACGCCCCTCGTTTGAAAAGTTTGTGTGAGGCCAATGCCCTGAATCGTTACAAGCCCCGTGCCAAAAAAAATTTAAGAGGCTCTCTCCCTCACAATCCCCTCGGCCAAAGGCCTAGGGGATTGTTTTGCAGAGTCTTGGACAAAGAGACAAAAATGAAGGACATTCAGACAGGCGCCCAACATAGTTGTTGCCTCCCCAAAAGGCCGCTCCTATAATGGGTTCAGAAGTCACCGGTCTTCTAAACAACTTAGCGTCCAAAAGGAGATATCCATGGTAAAAAAATTGAATCCAGCTTTGTCAAAACCAATGAAGGTCAGCGCTTCTCTCGAAGCGGTGATTGGTAAGGGGCCGATGCCGAGAAGCCAAGTCGTCAAAAAAATCTGGGAATACATTAAGAAAAGCGATCTTCAAGACAAGAAGAATCGCCGCAACATCAACGCCGATGATAAGCTCAAGGTCGTTTTTGGCGGTAAGGCGCAAGTGAATATGTTTGAGATGACAAAGCTCGTTTCAAAGCACCTGTCTTAAAAAAATTCAAGAAAGTTCAAAGAAAAGACGGGACGCTCATCGCTTTCCGTCTTTTCTTTTTCTCTCCCTGCCCAATACCGCAGAAATGCCCCTCAATAAAGATCTCAAATAGCCGTACATTAACCCGTCTTCTGTTCTAGACTTCCGGCGGCTCACGAAGGATGCCCCCTGATGAATAAAAAAGTGTACATTCTAGCTGCGTTTCTGGTGCTCATCACCGGATCCTGCTTTTACCTTCGCCTCTCTTTCGGCGGGCAATCGATCCGCCCTGAATTTGACCGGCACTTATGGCGCGTCGAAGTGGGTATGACCGCACACGGAAAAGGAACCCACGCAAAAGTACGGCTGACTCTCCCCAGCGATACAGATCGTCAAACAATTTATAATGAGAATCTCGATAATGCCGGCATGATGTTTTACATCCGCGAACAACCACTCACAAAAAACCGCATGGGTTACTGGCACTCGGAAATTCTGGACGGCACCAAATTCATTAAGTACACGTTTTCGGCCCAGCTTAAAAGTCAGACGTTTGTCATTCCCCCTGATCTGGAACTCTCGGAATCTTTTAGAAACTCTGTGCCTGCCGAATACCGGATTTGGCTCAATCCGTCTGAGTTCATTCAATCGGACGACAAGACCGTTAAAAAGTATCTTAAAAAAGCGATTGGTCGTGAAAAGAATATCGAGAAAATCATGCACCGCATGTTCGACTTTGTCCGTGGGCAAGTTAAATATAGAACTGAAAAGAAAAGTAAAGACGCCAAAGAAACTCTCAAACGGTTGACCGCGGCCTGCGGCGGACAGGCGCGCGCATTGGCGGCATTAAGCCGAGCGGCCGGTATTCCCTCGCGTGTTGTCGGCGGCCTGATTCTGGAGCCGGGCGTTAAGCAAATCACACACGTGTGGGTAGAGAATTATATTCAAGGCCAATGGATTCCTTTTGATACAACAAACGGTCACTTCGCGTTCATCCCCCAGCATTACCTGGAGCTTTACCACGGGGATTATGCCCTGATTAAGCATGTGGGGCTCGATAAGTTCGATTATTTTTTTGATATTGGCTTTGAAAATATTCCGCCGGTGGATCAGCCCTGGTCGTTGTACATTCTTCCGGTCCATTTTCACAGTCTGACAAAAATGCTTTTGCTCATTCCCATCGGCACACTCATCGTGGCTCTGACGCGCATTATTATCGGCATTCCGACTTTCGGAACTTTTGGTCCAATCCTGCTGGCCATTGCCTTTCAGGAAGTTTCGCTCATTCCCGGACTTTTGTTTGTTCTGCTGGTGCTTACCATCAATTGCTGGGTACGCCGACTTCTGGACTCCCTAAAAATTCTGATTATTCCCAAGCTGGCCATATTGGTCACGATGGTGGTGATTATTCTTATCAGCGTGATGATGCTTAGCGTGCATTTTGGACAACCCCGGATGCTTTATGTGTCGGTGTTCCCCATCATCATCATGACGTGGATGACTGAACGCTTTTCAGTGCTGCAAATCGAAGACGGCACGCTGGCTGCCATCAAATCCTCTCTGGGAACAACGGTGGTTGCGTGTATGGCCTACGGCG
This sequence comes from uncultured bacterium, assembly GCA_964393875.1. Taxonomy (GTDB): domain Bacteria; phylum Omnitrophota; class Omnitrophia; order Omnitrophales; family Aquincolibacteriaceae; genus JAHFHB01. Next base: position 6,018 of record CAYMUZ010000191.1, read on the forward strand.
TGATGGACATCCCCAAATTACGAGCCTATTTCTTCTCTTTCCCTGAACTGCTTCTGCTGAACATGGCTATTCTCCTTTTACTGGGGCGCTACACGGGCATTCGTTTGACCGAGTTGTGGCGTTTTCGCGACCTGCATAAACTTCAAGATAACCGTAAGGGCAATTCATGAATTGCCCCTCCATGAGAGTTGCGTCGTGAGCTTCTTTCATCCCTTTCGCGAGAATGGAATTCTTGGGATGAACCGCCGAAACGCCTGTTTCACGCTCCGCCGCAATCAGCGCAAAGATTATCCCCTGGTTGACGACAAGCTGAGAACCAAGCAGCTGCTCGAACAGCACGGAATTCCGGCTCCGGTTCTTTATTTTGAAATCCGCTATGAGTTTGAGCTGAAATACCTACGCGAGATTAAACATCTAAAAAAATTTGTGATCAAACCGGCGCGCGGAGCGGAAGGCCGCGGCATTCTTGTCCTCTCAAACAAAGATGAGCTGGGTTGGAACACCACGGGGGGCGAGCACTTATCGATGGGGGAAATTGAATATCACGTATCCAATATCC
>CAYMUZ010000192.1:0-2523 GCA_964393875.1 uncultured bacterium
AGATGTTAAAGATGGAATCATTGCGAATCTGAATGTCACTCGTGAGATTCTTGGGAAGATTTCAATCATCCCGGGGCTCTCGGAAAAAATGGCCTCGCGTCTGTCGCAGGATTACCAGCAGAAATTACAACAGACAGACACCCGTTTTGAACCCATTGAAATCCCTTTGCGGGCGGCCGCCGGGGTTCTTTACGCCGACTCGATTTCGATCACTTCGGATACTTTCCTGGTGAATGGGGGAGTGCAGGCGGATTTAAACGGCCCGGTCAGCGGGCGTTTTTTAGCGGCGATTGATCCTGAATTTTCCGGAGCGTTAATAAAGAGCGTGCGCGAACTTGGCTATTTGGCCGATCGCCAGGGGCAGATTGTCATTCCTTTCAGCTTGCAGGGGACGACCACTCACCCGCAATTATTCCCGGACCTTCAGGATATCGCGAGCCGTGTCGCGGTTGGTAAAACTCAGGAATTAATCAGCGGCATGTTAACCAAGAAAAACACTACAGCAGATTCGGCGGCTGGTGCCGGTACCAATTCTTCCGATTCAGAGGATCCGCTTGCGACCTTGCTCGGGCAGGTTCTGGCGGGGAATAAAAAATAATGGTAATATAACCGCATGCCTAAACCCAAAAAATCATTCAAAGATCAGCCTGCGGAAGTTCATTTTCGTGAACGGCGTTTAAGTGAGATCAAGCCCGTTTTGGAGCATCCTCATCATGAGAGGGCCCATCAAGATACATTGCCGCTGCCATTCGGCGGGCAGGTCAAAAAAGACGATATGCGGGCAAAAGGACTCATGGGATGAAGAAATATAATCATGCCGGTTTTTTTTTATTAGCAGGTGTTTTGCTCATGGTTTATTCAGCCGCAGTGTTTGCCGCGGAGCCCGCATCCTTTAATCCCAAACAGCTTAAAAAAGTGAAGGCCGGTATGACCCGCAGCGAAGTCACGGCGCTGGTGGGGAAACCCGGTGAGATCAAAAAAAAACCGGATGGCGGCGAAATCTGGATTTACGAGCATAAGAAAAAGACGACCCGTCCGCCAACGCCGGATCTTCCTTACCCGCAGCCTGAAGAATCCCTGTTTGAAGTGCGTCTTAAAGTTGTTTTTGACGAGCAGGGCGTTGTGCTGGACACGAAGCGCAGAACCCTGAAAGAAAAACACCATTCTTATCTTGTGCCGCCTGACCACGTGGAACCCGTCAAAGTTGCTCCCGCCGAACACGGAAGTTAGAGAGTCTGGGAGAAAAGGGAGATGTCCAAAAGCGGGCTCTATCCTTTGAAAACCGCCGTTTGTCAAAGTTTCCTTGGGGTAACTTTATGGTATACTATATTGGCAGGAAGAAGTTGGTCTTTACAACGCACTCGCTAGAGAGAGTTGTAAAGCGGGGTTTGTCTGAGGCTTGGGTATTCGATATCATCAAGAACCATCATACAGCCCTGGCAAAGGAAGCCGATAATACTCAAGAGTTCAGACAAAAACGTAATGGAAACTGGTATTACGCAGTAGTTGAGCACAAAAATTCTGTTATTGTTGTGATTACCGCAGGAGAATCAGGAAAGCCATGAAGCACGCAAGCATCAACGAGCTATTAAACGGAAAAACACCTATCAATGTTTCTATTGATAAGGAGGCACGAGCTATTTATTTTAAGGTTTCCGATGCTGAGGTTTCTCGAACAGAGCGCATCAATAGCTCTTTAAGTGTTGATTATGACGATTCTGGTGAGGTTGTTGGCGTTGAGATCATTAGAATTACTAATATTGGCGTACTTCTAAAAAAAGCCTTCAAAGATATATCCTCGGGTATCCCTTCTAGAGCCTTAGCTACGGCATAAGCGAATTTCTTTTATCTGAATTGATACGCAGTAGCTTTTCGGATTTCTTGATTAACCGCTTGATTTTGTTACAATAACGCCGCTTATGCCCAAGCCATTGACCTTTCAAGAATTGATTCAGCGCTTGAATGCCTACTGGAGCGCTCAAGGCTGCCTTGTCATGCAGCCATACGATCTGGAGAAAGGGGCGGGCACTTTTTCCCCGCATACTTTCCTGCGCGCTCTCGGCCCTGAGCCGTGGAATGCCGCGTATGTGGAGCCGTCGCGCCGTCCGACGGACGGCCGCTATGGAGAAAATCCGCACCGCACCCAGCATTATTATCAGTACCAGGTCATTATGAAACCGTCTCCGGCCGATCCCCAGCAGCTTTATCTGGAGAGTCTTAAAGCCGTTGGCATTGACCCTCTCAGCCATGACATCCGCTTTGTGGAAGACGACTGGGAGTCTCCGACCCTGGGGGCGTGGGGACTGGGCTGGGAAGTCTGGCTCGACAGTCTTGAAATCACGCAATTCACCTACTTTCAACAGTGCGGCAGTATTGATCTCGAAATGATCTCCTGCGAAATCACGTACGGGCTCGAGCGCATCGCCATGTTTTTGCAGGGGAAGATTTCGCTTTTCGATTTGGAATGGACCCGGGGCCCCACCGCTCGTGCGTTGGGACGCAGAAACAGCCAAAAACTTGAGG
>CAYMUZ010000193.1:0-6011 GCA_964393875.1 uncultured bacterium
TGCCGGGGCCATGATCGTGAATTTCAATCGTAAGATGGTCTGGAGTCGATTTCACAGTCAAAGATACGCGCGCATTCTCAAGCAGAGCACCGTGCTCGCCTTCATTCGCATTTTGTAAAAGCTCCGTGATTGAATTGTAAAGCGCTCCCAGCCATTGGGTTCGATCACCTTGAGGTGCCACAAAAATTTCAAGGGATGGTTCGATTTCAATCCGCACATCTTCCAACCTTAACAACGGGTCGTGGGTTTCTAGATATTCAGCTTTGAGCAATTCCACAATTTCAGTAATAGCCGCCCGGGCATTCATTTTAACCAACAAAGTGGACGGACGTTTTGAGGACGAGAAATTCGATCGCACTTCGGAACGCGTAATACGGCGACGAATGGAGATGAGCGGATCATTGGCAAACGGATGCGTTGCCACCGGCGCAAAACGCATGGTGTCGCGGGCAGGTTTTCCAGGACGGCGCTGAAACAAATCGTATTTTTCCTGTAAGGCCACAGGGAGGGTAAATCCAAAGGAGTCCGCACCGCTGGCCTTGGCCAGCCGCATCGAAAGCTGCAGAAGCACCGCGGGAATGTAGTGAAAGTTCTCCAGGACATGTTTATCCATGTGCATGGAAGCATCCTGCCAGGGCTCGGCCATCCAATGCCCAGCAGTGTCACGAATTAAGGCAAACTCGAGAGACCCGGCAAAATCGGATAACGCCGTTCCGGCCAAAAGATGGGCGGCCTTCACATGAACCTCAATACGATCAGCGCTCACGGGGTTCTTTTCCCAAGTGAAAGAGAAAATATCTTCCGCATTCGAAACAGGAATCAATAATGGATTCTCCAGGGCATTTTTCTTTTCGCTCGTAAGATTTTCCGAAAACTTTCTTTGTTCTTCGGCTTGATTTTTCAGTGTGCGGAAATAAGCCCCGCTGATTGTGGCTTCAATTTCGTTAATCAGTTCGAGCTGGGCTGGATTTGCATTCACACGGTAGTATTGCAATTTATAAAGCAGGTCAGGTGCGGAAAGCGTCAACCAGATCGGAAATGCCAGACCATGGGACTGCTGCTGGGCCTTCTGCCGGGTATAGGGCACGTACTGAATGTTGAGGAGGCGCATGAACTCGGTCTTAAAGTTTATAAGATCGCCGGAACGCAGCAAAAAATAAACCAGTTCCTCCTGCGCCTTGAGGGGGAAAAATCCGACAAAATCAATCTTTTGAGAAACTTTATAGAGCGTTGCGGCATAGCGGTAAAAGTCCCGGGCCTTTTCCATCTGACCGTCAGTCTCATAATAAAAAGCACGTTTCTGGAAACTTTGGATACCCCGATTTAGCGCCAGCATGGCGTTCTGCTGCATGCTATAGGCCGGATCGATTTTTCCGATAATAATCTGCGTAACCTTTTTCGAGACACCGCTCATCACCTCATCAGGAAATCCACGGAGGTCATCCCACTCAGCCACCGCTGCAAGCACCTCCTGGTAACGTTCTATAATTCGCGCTTCATGAAGTGGCATGCTCTGCACTTCTTTCTCGCGCAGCTCCCTGTCTAAATTACTGAGATGCTCGAGCTCTGCACGCGCAGGATTGAATCTGGAGGCGGCCCCCAGAAAAACCTGCTGGTTCCAGACCGCATCATCATTGAGTGACCGCTCCACATTTTGATAAACCAACTGCAATTGAGTCAATACCGCTCCGCGCCCCTGTGGCTCATAGCGAAAAAAGTCCAAGAGGTCGTCATATTTCTCAAGTAGAGCCTGCCCGATATTGAGGTAGAGAGCGACAAGTTTGACATCAAAGGGTTTTTCGGGGTTCAACGCCTCAAGGAATTTTTTTGAAATTAAAATAGCTCTGCGCCGCATGGAAATTTGGATCACATCCGTAATCCGGACCCCGTCCTCAACCGGCGTATAAAAAACAGACGGAAGGTCCACGGCTAAAATTGTGGTCGTGCTCATGTGCTGGGCACGTTTCCCAATGCTCCGGATGCTGGCACCCACCTTGCGGTACTCTTGCATGGCGGCCTGAAACATTTTCATCGTTTTGTCGTTCTCCTTAACAGCGAGAACTGGCGCTTCAAAAAAGTAGCGCTCGTCGTAAAGAGAATGTGGGGGTGCCTGCAAAATATAACGCGGAAAAATAATCGGCGCGATCATAGACTCATGGATCGATGCTTCCCGTTCGGGCGTGTCTTTCGACCGCACTTCCGAGCGGGCGGATTCCTGTGAATCCGCACTCGCAAACATCCGATCAACTTGACGCTCCTGCGATACGTCGGGTGTCGCAGGGCTTTGCTGTACCAACGCACTGGCGTTGGTATGTTGCTCGGAGCGGGCGGATACGGTAACTTCTGAAAAGCGCCCGGGTACCTTTGCTTGTTCTCCGGGCAGCGCAGCCATTTTGCGCAAAAGTTCGAGAAATTTTTCAAGCGGATCTCCCGTTTTGAAAAATTCCGACAGATTCGCTTGTTTTTCGAAAAGTCGGATGTTGTTGAGAACCGTTTTGCGATCTCCTTTGGCTGCGGCGGTCTTGATGCGCGTAAGCGCCCAGTCATAAGGATGAAACCGGCCATGATACAAAGAGCCAAACGATTTCAGAAGCCGGTAGATTTCCTGAAGTGCCGGTTCACGGCCCGTAATTAAAATGTCGTTCAACCCATAGGGCATGACGTTAAATTGCAAATCAGGAAGATGCTCCGCTTGGATGCCGGCGGCCATGAAGCGCAAACGCAGGAGTTCTTGGCTGCGAAAACCGGGGGCGCTGGAGCCAATCTGAAAACCCATCGTGCCGCTGACATAAAAACTGCGGACAAGAAGCTCCGCGGGCGAAGCCTCATTCGTGCGGTAATACACATTGATAGTAACTTGGTTCGAGAAAGCTTGACCCAGTCGCACGGCCATTTGATCTACGGTCTTCGTCAATGCGGACCAATCCGTTGCCATCTCGCCCCAATATGCCACGTCTTCCTGGTGGGAAGAATCACTTCCGGACCCTTCCTGTTCCACCATCCTTTGCCCAATCAAAGTCAGGGACGGTAAATTCAAAGAACTCTCCGTCGTCCGCATTTCAGCCCTCGCCACGGAGGAGGCCTCTGAACGGAGTTTTAGGAGTTCGGGGGAAAGTTCTGGCCGGACGGCGAGTTGTTCAAAAACAGACATGATCTCTTTGCGGCGAACGTTGTCTTGAGGCATCTTGGCCAGCGTTTGAGCCAGCTCCGGGGTTAACTCCCGGATACTCTCTCCGATCACATCACCCAACAGAATTTTTTCAAAGCCAAGCCGGGGCGCCGCTTCAAGCAGCTGCTGATAATGCTGAATACTGCGCACCTCAGAGCGGGCAGACGCTGGTGCGTTCAAACGTGAGTGCGGCAGATACAATAAACGACTCAATAGAGATGTTTCGTCTATAACAATATATTTATTGATTAATTCTGAAATCCATGATAGGTTTCCCTCTATGAACAAGAACCCTTTTTTGACCGCCGGGAAGCGTGATTTTATCCAGCGGACCATGCTTAATATTTTTTCGATTACCCTGGCGGCGGGATACGCGAGCAACTTCTTTACAGCATTCTCCCTGCCGGTTAAAATTGGACTCGGAGTTGGATCGTTAGTAGCTTGGTTTTTTGGCTTTTGTGTTATTAAAGGAGATAGAAATGTTTCTTCTTGAGAACCCTGCATTTTTAATAATTCTCGTTGTTTTTTTGACGGTGGGCGTGATATTGCTTGTTGATCGCCATCAGCAAAAACACCCTCACCATCATTCCTAAGCCTTCGGACTTCGGCCCTCGGCACGGCGGCCGAGGACTCTTGTGTCGGCCGGCCTGTTGGGCCGGCACGCACTGGTTGGTGCGTACCGAAGTGGCTGTCTATCCGTTCGACAGCCAGTCGCACTTCGGAGCGTTTTTTTGCGTCGCGAAGAGCGGGACGATGAGCGCGGGAAAGCATCAGCCCCACACGAAAAGTTTTGTAAACACGGAAAGGGTAAACGTTTTCACGGATTTCGATAAACGTATCCCACGGCCCCATCGGGATCATTTTTGTGGTTCGTCCCAGCCCGGCGCCGGGAAGATCGAGGTGGATCGTGGCGGGTCCGGGCGTATGATTAAAAATCACCGTTGCTGTCCGCTGACCCAGCGTTCTCTCAAAAGCAAACACTTGGACAGCTTCGGCAGGCTTGACATAGCTGGTGACATGAACCTCTAATTTTTTAGGCATACTACCCGAGCGAAACACAGGCTCCATCGTCAGCCGCATCAATTCGCGGTAAACCTTCTGATATTCCGCACGAACCGTTTCCGGAAGGATGTGAACGCGCAGAGCATCCGGACCACGCACTTCACGACCTTCCTCCTGGCCCTGATAAATCAAAGGTGTCCCCGGCAGTGTTGCGATGGCTGCTGAATAAAGCAGCGCAAGGGATTCAAGCGGTTTTGGATTCTCTTTTACACCCAGCCGCTGTTTCAAGAATGCGATTACGCGCTCGGGAATGTCGTGATTCTCAAGATAGAGCAGCGCCGCTTGGGCTTCCTGCGGGGTTCGCCCGGCAAATTCCCCTTTTGAAAGAACAAAATCTTCGAATCGGCTCCACTCCACCGACGGATTCGCCTGCCCCGTTCTTTCCGGCAAAAGCCACAGGGACGGCCGTCTTTCGTAAAGCAGATCAAAGCCCTGTTTGCGCCAGTAGGCAAAATCCTGCGTTTCAAATGCTTCTCCAATCGTCAAAAAATGTGGATAACGCTCTTTAACTTTGGCAAAGATGTCTTTGAATCCTGCAAAGTTTTTGCGCCGGTCAAAACCAAGCGCTTTTAAATCCTCTTTCCACAGCGCGTAGTAATATTTGGGATAAAACGCATCCAGGGCATCAAAACGAGCGCCTCCGCCCCGCGTCAATTTAGCCACTTCCCTAATTTGCCGTTCAAGAAACTGCCAAACTTCCGGATTGAGCAAATTGAGTTGTACTGTGTCCGTCCATGGGAGCCAGTCTGGATGACCCGCATCGCAGCCATGGGCAAACCAGACTGTCCCGAGCTTGCCGTGTTCATAGCGGAAATAGCGAAGGTCTTTGTCACCTCCAGCCGGCGGCGTGGTTCGATAAACAAACCACTCCGGATGTTCCTCGATGAGCGGGCTGTCTTTAGCCATGTGGTTGGGGACAATATCGAGAATGACACGGATGCCAAGCTGTTCGGCTCGGCGGATCATTTTTCGCAGGGATTTTTTCCCTCCAAACTCACGGTTCACCCGATAGCGCGGAATTGAAAACGCCGAAGCAGAGCGCCGCAGAGTTTCCCTGTTCTCCTTCTCCCAATGTTCATTGTGCTCTTTTGAAAACTGGCTCTCTTCCCATACCCCGGTCAGCCAAATGGCATTAAACCCCTGATCTTTAATCCGGCGCAAACGAGCCTCTGAAAAATCCTCGAACTTCTCAATGCGTTTTTCACGGAAATAAGCGCGTGTATTGATTTGATAAATCTGCGTGGGTGGGATGGTTTGAGGCGTTCGCATTTCGGAGCGAGTATGTATATCTGGGTAAGGGTAGCGCAAGGGATCAAAAATCGTGCGATCGCCTGGATCAAACGCCCTGACATAAACCCCCATCGAATGAAGGGATTCCATCACTTCCTGCGTCGGTCGTTCAATGGCCACCGGGAGCAGGGTCCCTATATTTTCAAGAACTGTGGTTTGTATTTTCGATTCATCTAAACCATAATTGGCCACTAATTTCAAAAAATACCGCCCCATAGAAGGCGCTTTTGATTTCAACAAAAATTCAGAGACACTCGCTGAGAAAGATTTGAAATGATAAAGAAATAGAGCCGTATTTCTAGGGTTTAAGCTATCTCTTAAAGTCCCCGGATCAAGCAATGAAACCCTGCCTTGCCCTCCCGTTCCAAAATTGACTAGTTTTAAATCCATTGGAAGAATTCCTCTGCGGATAATTTCAAAAATAGTCTGCATCATTCCTTGCAAAATTGTTTCCGCGTCCTTTATTCGGCCTGCTGTAATGGCTTCCTCC
>CAYMUZ010000194.1:0-7911 GCA_964393875.1 uncultured bacterium
GGGATGCTGATTGAGGCCCGTGCGGGTATTCAAAAGGGTGAGCAATCGCTTCTGCGGGATTATGTCGGAGGCCAAATGGACCAGCTGACATTCAGGCACCTGGTGCGTGGTGCCCGCGAAAAAGATGCGTTCACCTTGAAAATTATTGATGCGGCGGGCCGGATGCTCGGCAAAAAAATGGCTTTTCTGATCAATCTGCTCAACCCTGAGATTGTGGTGATCGGCGGGGGTATTGAAGACTGCGGCGCCCCGCTTCTCGATGCGATTAAACAATCGGTCAAAGACTGGGCTGTTGAAGAGGCTTCGAATCAGGTCAAAATCATTCCGTCTGCGTTTGGTGAAAATGCCGTGGCGCTAGGTGTTGTCGGAATTGTTGCCCGTGAGGTTTTTGCTCAAGCCTAGCAGAACCCTGACGCTTTCTGCGTCAACCCCGCGCGAGCTTTGCAGCAATTTTACGGCCATGGGAAGACATGCCATCCCCTACACTGCTTGACTTTTTATCCCATCTTGAAGAATTGCGACGCCGGTTGCTTGCGATAGCGCTCGTGCTTCTGATTGCCTCTGTGGTCGGGTTTTTTTTGGCGGGGCCACTTCTTGAGCTGATCATGAAACCGCTGGCGGCCGCTGCGGTCAAAACGCTTGTATTCCACAAACCGCATGAAGCCTTCAGCGTCCATCTGAACGTGGCCATCGCTTTTGGGACGGCAGTCACTTTTCCATTTCTTTTGCAGCAGGTATGGTCTTTTGTGGCGCCGGGACTGTATGAGCGCGAAAAAAAATCGGGGCTGCTTCTTTGCCTTGGTCTGATTCTCCTGTTTTGCGCGGGGCTTGTTTTCGCTTATGTGATGGCTATTCCATTTGGGCTTCGATTTCTGCTAGCATTTCAAACCCCCACGCTGCAGCCATTGCTGAGTGTGGATGCGTACTTTTCATTTGCAGGAAGCACCTTGCTTATTTTTGGCCTGCTTTTTGATTTTCCGGTAGCCATTTTTGGATTGGTGCGCGGTGGGTTTGTACGCGTGGAAACATTGGCCGGAATACGCCGGCCCATCATCCTTGTTATTTTTATTTTAGCGGCGGTGCTCACCCCATCCCCAGATCCGGTAAGTCAAGTCACTTTGGCGCTGCCCCTCATTCTTCTTTTCGAATTGGCGCTGTGGGCGGCGCGGCTAAACACGTCCGAATCTTCGCAGTGGATTTGACACCCATGGCGATTAGTTGTATATTGCCACTCGTTAAGTTTAGCCAAGGTATTTGATATAACCCATTGATAAATAATAAGATATGAGCGCACAAAAAGTAACGAACAGCGAAGAAAAGTGGAGTCTTAAGCGTGGCGTGATGGTGTGGCTGACAGGTCTGCCGAGCTCCGGGAAATCGACCATTGCCCGAGAGCTCGAAAGGTTTTGTAAACGGGCCAATTTACCCACAGAGCTTTTAGACGGGGATATTGTACGCACTCATCTTAGTAAGGGGTTGGGATTCAGCCGCGAAGATCGCGATACCAATATCAAGCGCATTGGTTTTGTGGGGTCGCTTTTGACGCGACATGGGGTGATAGTGATTGTGTCGGCCGTTTCACCTTATCGCGAGGCCCGTGAAGCCAATCGGCGCTTAATCGGACAATTTATCGAAGTGTTTGTGAGCACGCCTTTGGAGCTTTGTGAGCAGCGCGACGCTAAAGGGCTTTATAAAAAAGCCCGCAACGGAGAGATTCTGCAATTTACAGGTGTGAGCGATCCCTACGAAGAGCCGGAACATCCGGATGTGCTCTGTGAAACAAAAAAGGAATCCGCAGAGGTGTCTGCCGGGCGCATTATCCAGAAGCTCGAAGAGCTGCACTATTTAGCAGCAAATGCTTAAAGTGCGCCGGACATGATTAACCCAATCGATCTTGAAAAGTTGAACGCGCAGTTTGAGAGTATGCATCCATCTGAAGTTATTCGCTGGGCGGCGGAGCAGTTTTCCCCGCGCTTGGCGATGACCTCGTCCTTTGGGCCTGAGAGTGGTGTGTTGTTGCATTTAGTAAGCCAGGTGCGCCTCGATATTCCGGTTTTGTTTCTGGAGACAGGCTACCATTTTCCAGAAACGCTGGAATACAAAAGTGCCCTTGTAAAATTCTTAGGACTGAGTCAGGTGAGAGATTTGCGCGCTGATCCGGTGCGGCGGCAGGAGTTGGTAGAGCAAAATGGGGGTGTGCCCTACGAAAAAAATCCGGATCTTTGCTGCCAAATCAACAAAGTCGAGCCGCTCGACACCGAGCTGGTTAAATATGATGCTTGGATGAGCGGAATCCGGCGGAACCAAACAGATTTTCGAAAGACCGTTCGGATTTTGGAATGCTACGAGGGCAACCGGTACAAAATTAGTCCGATTGCGACCTGGACGTCGCGCGACACCTGGTGGTATTTGAAGGAACATAAAATTCCGCAACACCCCCTTTACGAAAAAGGGTATTTGAGTATAGGATGCTGGCCTTGCACGCGGCCAATTCAGGCGGGAGATGATGAGCGCGCAGGGCGATGGGCCGGACGCTCCAAGAAAGAATGCGGGATTCATTTATATAAAGAGATCAAGCGGCCTGAAGAACAAGAGAAGTCTCAAGCGGAAGATTTGTCAGAAAATATTTAAGAGAGCAATCAAAATTGAAACAGCGCCGAATCTGCAAGGCGCGTGGAGGAGCGTTTTATGAGCACAGCACAAACAACGAAGTCTAGGACAAAGCCGCTTGTTGCGGATACGGTTTTAGATCTTATTTGCAACACCCCGCTGGTGCGGCTTCACAAATTGACAGACGCGACCATGGCCACCATTTACATCAAGCTAGAATCCATGAACCCGGGCGGCAGTGTGAAAGACCGTATTTGCCTCAGCATGATCCGTGACGCGGAAGAAAAGGGTTTGATTAAAAAAGACACCGTGATCGTGGAACCGACCTCTGGAAATACCGGTGTCGGACTCGCGCTCGTGTGCGCGGTGAAAGGATACAAATTACTTTTAACCATGCCAGAAACCATGAGCGTGGAGCGCCGCCACCTTTTGAAACGCTACGGTGCCGAACTGGTCTTGACGCCGGGTGCCGACGGGATGAAAGGAGCCATTGCCAAAGCTCAGGAGATTACGAAGCAAACCCCAAACAGTTTTATGCCGCAGCAGTTTGCGAATCCAGCCAATCCAAAAATTCACCGCGAAACAACGGCGGAAGAAATTTGGGAGGCGCTGGACGGCCGCGTGGACGCGTTTGTTGCAGGCGTTGGTACGGGCGGAACGGTGACTGGCTGTGGAGAGATTTTCAAGAAGCGCCAGCCGGCAATAAAAGTGGTGGCGGTTGAGCCCTCCAACTCACCGGTGCTCTCAGGCGGCTCTCCGGGTAAGCATAAAATTCAGGGAATTGGTGCCGGATTTGTCCCTGAGGTGCTTAACCGCGCCGTGATCGACCAAGTGATTAAGGTGGAGGATCAAGATGCCTGGAAAACAGCCTTGGCGCTAGCAGAAAAAGAAGGTGTTTTGAGCGGAATTTCGACCGGTGCAAATATTTGGGCCGCCTTGTAGGTGGCGCGTGATCTGGGCCCCGGCAAAAATGTCGTGACGATTGTTTGTGATACGGGCGAGCGTTATTTAAGTATGGACGACGCCTTTAAAGCGTAACTATTTTTTAGGAGAAAGTGACCATGTCTTTTTTGATAGGGCTTCGTTGTCGCGAGTGCGGGCGGGAATATCCCAAAGAGGCGCTTTACGTTTGCGAGTACTGCTTTGGATCGCTGGAAGCGGCTTACGATTATGCGGCGATCAAAAAAGTTTTGACCCGCGAAAAAATCGAGAAAGGTCCCAAGAGCCTTTGGCGATACCGCGAGCTTTTGCCCATTGATGGGGAGCCCACGGCCGGTTTTTATTCTGGGTTTACGCCGCTTGTGAAAGCCGACCGATTAGCCAAAGCACTGGGGCTTCGCGAACTTTATGTGAAAGATGATTCAGTTTGTCATCCGACCTGGTCTTTCAAGGATCGTGTTGTTGCCGTAGCGCTTTCGCGGGCGCGCGAACTTGGCTTTGATACGGTGGCGTGTGCCTCCACAGGCAACCTCGCCAATTCTGTTTCAGCCAATGCGGCGTGGGCCGGATTTAAACGCTACATTTTTATTCCCGCCAACCTTGAGCGCGCCAAGATCATCGGCTCACTTGTGTATGCCCCTAACCTGGTGGCTGTGAGCGGCAACTATGACGATGTCAACCGTTTGTGTTCCGAGATTGCGGCAAAATACGCGTGGGGGTTTGTGAATATCAATCTGCGCGCTTACTACGCAGAAGGCTCCAAAACATTGGGATTTGAAATTGCCGAGCAGTTGGGGTGGCGTGCACCGGCACATGTTGTCGCGCCGGCTGCCAGTGGGTCACTTATTACAAAAATCTGGAAATCGTTCCAGGAATTTGAGAAGCTTGGTCTGCTCAAAGAAAAATTAAAAACAAGCATTCACTGCGCTCAAGCCGAGGGCTGTTCTCCCATCGCGGATGCGATTATAAGCGGGGCCGAGCATATTAAGCCGGTCAAGCCTGTTACGATTGCAAAGTCGCTGGCCATTGGAAATCCGGCCGACGGGTATTATGCCAGGGATGTCGTGAGAACCTCCTCCGGATTTGCCGCGAAAGCGACCGACGATGAAATCCGTGACGGGATTAAACTGTTGGCGCAAACCGAGGGCATTTTTACCGAAACTGCCGGCGGGGTGACTGTGGCCTGCGCGAAGAAGCTGATTGAGCAAGGCCGGATTCCGCGGGACGAGTCAGTGGTGTTGGCTATTACCGGCAATGGGCTGAAAACCCAGGAAGCCATTCAAGATGCGGTCGGCGAGGCTGTGCAGATTGAACCCAACTTAACTTCATTTGAAGACGCGGTCATTCGCCGAGCCGTGGTGCTTAAATAAAGGCAAAAGGAGCTTTTATGGCTGTAAAAGTACGCATTCCGACGCCGCTTCAAAAATTGGCTGCCGGGCAGGGCGAGGTGATAGTTGAGGCTGCAAGTGTCCAGGAACTTTTAAACACACTTGAAAAGAATTATCCGGGTATGAAGGATCGTCTTTGCGATGCGGATGGCAAGGTTCGTCGGTTTGTGAATATTTATCTCAATGAAGAGGATATCCGCTTTCTTAACAAGGAAGAAACACCGCTTAAAAACGGCGATGAAGTGTCGATTGTGCCCGCCATCGCAGGCGGTTGAGACAAAGCCTTAGAAAGAATCCTATGACAATCCCTATTTCCGGAAACCTTCTGAAAGAGACGGTTAAAGACGTGACTCCCGAAACCATACAAGCGCTCAAAGTGCGCGTGATGCAGGGAGGCGAGATCGTCTTTGATGAAGCGCTGGCACTCATGCAGGTTACAGAGCCCAAGGTGGTGGACGTTTTACTCGAGGCGGCGCGCGAACTCACCTTTCATTTTAACTCCAATGTGCCGGGGCTATGCTCACTCCTCAACGCAAAAAGTTATTTGTGCGGCGAAGACTGCGGCTTTTGTGCACAGTCGGTGCGTTTTGAAACGCGTGTCGATCGATATCAGATGATGCCCGTCGACGAGGTGGTAAAAGCGGCCCAGGAGTTTGAGAAAAAAGGTGCCCACAATTTCTGTGTCGTGACAAGCGGCGGCGAGTTGAGCGATGAGGAGTTTGAGAAGGTTCTTGAAATGTACCGGCGATTACAGATGGAGACAAAACTTAATCTGGATGGCTCGCTTGGTTTTTTAACCGCGGAGCGCGTGCAAAAATTAAAAGAGTCCGGTGTGCGGCGGTTCAATAGTAATCTACAAAGTTCGCGCGAATTTTATCCGAAAATTGTGACCACGCACACGTATGACAAACGCCTTGAAACATTGAAACTTTTGCAAGAAGGCGGCATGGAGATTTGTTCAGGCGGCATTTTGGCTATGGGGGAAACGCGCGAAGATCGCGTCAGTCTTGCCTTTGAGTTGAAGCCGTACAAACCGCACTGCTTGCCCATGAACGTACTTAATCCACGGCCGGGCACACCGCTCGAAAATGTTCCTGCGGCAGACCCCATGGAAATGGTCAAGACGATTGCTGTCTACCGATTCATTCACCCGCATGCGAATATCAAGCTTGCCGGCGGGCGCGAGGCAAGTCTCGGCGATACCTATCAGGAGAAGGCCCTGCAAGGCGGTGCCAATGGCCTGATCATCGGCGGTTATCTAACGACCGAAGGCAACCCCATCCAAAAAGATTTCGAAATGCTCCGACGTGCGGGTTTTCAACCTCAGCGGCCCGAGTCGCTAAGCATAACGCCTTCAGCAGACCAACCCCCTCTTGGAGAAGCTTCTTTAGGCTCTGTAAAACAATAACATAGCCATTTGGAGGGTTCGGTTTGTGGTAAGTTCGAGGCGCGAGGACGGGCAGCGTGTCTAAAGACACGCTGAGGACGAGCAACGAAGAAATTGCTGCAAAAAGGGGTCTCCCGAAGGGCCGGGAGTTTTTGGACTTTGATTCGGCTCAAAATCCCTTTAGCCAAATGCCTATGTTATTGTTTTGCAGAGCCTTACGGTGAAGCGGCGGGTTGTTGTGACCGGGATGGGCATTGTCAGCCCGATCGGAATTGGCTTAGACGCCTTTGGGCAGGCTCTTAAAGCTGGCATTTCTGGAGCGGACCGCATTCGCTCGTTTGACCCCGCCGGATATCCATTTCAACGAGCCTGCGAAGTGCGCGGGTTTAATGCGCATCGCTATGGCACGCATCTTCTGGACCCCTTCATCCAATACGCGGTTTGGGCTGCTGCCGAGGCGCTTGAGCGCGCGGGTTTTGATCCCGCTCAAGTCGACCCGTATCGCGTTGCGATTTCGGTCAGTTCCAGTAAAGGCGGTGTCCATACCCTCGAGCGCTTTAAGGACCGATTTCAAAAGCGGCCAAGTGCCATTTTAGGAGCGCGTATTTACTCCAACCTCGTACCCAACTTTGCCGCGCAGTGGATTGCGCGGCGATGGAAAATCCAAGGTCCTGCCAAATGCTACATCGCGGCCTGTGCGACAGGAACCGTGGCGATTGAGCAGGGTGCCCATATGGTCGCCGATGGGAGTGCCGATTATTGTTTGGCCGGTGCCAGCGATGCGTCGATTGTGCCGCTTATGCTGGCCGGATACCATCAAATGAAAGCGCTTGCTCGCCAGACGATGAGGCCGTTCCACCGGGAACGCGACGGGTTTTTAGTCGGCGAGGGCGCGGGGATTTTGTTTTTGGAGACGCTTGAAAGCGCACGCGCAAGGCGGGTTAAGATTTACGGTGAGATTTTAGGAGCAGCCAACGGGACCGACGGGACGCATGCCTTGCATTTTAATGCCAATGAAAATACGCTTTGTCGTGTGGTCGTGGGATTGCTTAAAAAAATTGACCGAGTGCCGCGGGATATCGGGTATCTGAATCTGCATGGAACCGCTACGCGGGCAGGGGATCTTTACGAGGTGGGGCAAATCAAAAAAGCGCTGGGTGGTGACGCGGCGCACGTACCGATGAGTTCGACGAAATCTTTAACGGGGCACATGTTGGGCGCCTCAGGCGCCGTGGAAGCCATTGCGTGTCTGCTTGCGCTTGACCAGAGGTTTTTGCCACCGACGGTGGGGTTAGACGATCCGGATCCGGCATGTGATCTTGACTTTGTGGCGCTTCGGTCGCGCTCCGCTAAGATTGAGACGGCAATTTCCGTATCGATGGGCTTTGGCGGGCATGTGGCGGTGATAGGGTTCGGAAAAATTTGAAAGGCGCGATGCTGAACTCACTTTTTGATGCAGAGCTCAACGAACTGAGAGCTCACAATCTTTACAGGCAAATGCGGCCGCTTGAATCTGTGGGGTCGGTGCGCGCGCTCTGGCAGGGTCGAGAGCTGTTGCTTTTTTGCGGCAACGACTACCTTGGCATG
>CAYMUZ010000195.1:0-15353 GCA_964393875.1 uncultured bacterium
ATCCATCCAGGACAGATAATTGCAGGGGCGGTCCGTCCGCGTCACACTGAAAACGACCGGCGCCGTTGTGCCGTTCCCCGACGCAGGACAGGTAATCGTATTGCGGTTGGTCAGCGACGCCGAGTTGGCCAGAACATAAATATTGGTGATGGCATCGGTGCTCACATCCGTCGCTACACGGTTTTTTTGCTGAGCTCGAGTTAGGGTGTTTAGAAAATCGGTGTACTCCCCCTGCGTAATTTCATATTTCATCGCATAAAACGCATTGACGCCTTTTGGAAATGCTGCCCCCACTGAAAAGCTGGTTCCGGCAGCAACGTCGTTAGCCCCTGTATCTGTCGAGTAAAACCAGGCATTCGCCGTCGCAGCGGTTGTCGCGAATACCATCGGCTCTCCGTCATCCGCCACGGCTCCTGGGATCGACGCATCCCATGTAATTTCTCCATTCGTCCCGTTCGTTCCATCTCCCAAATAGTAAGCCCCGCTTGGAATGTAGACCATTTCAATTCCAAAAACCTTGAACCGTGTGGCATTGCTGTTTGAGTCCGTGTCGCTCACACCATCGGCGGCATAATCCCACACAAATTTCACGCTGGTCGTTGCTAAACTTCCGCTGCCTTCCGAATTCCGCTGAATAAAAGCCCCCTTTTTATCCCCCGTGGCGATGAGGTCAATCGCCGTTCCCGTTCCCTGGCTAAAACCGGATGGATTAGTCCCGGAGGTTTTGAGGGTTGCGTGGCTCCAGGTCGTACCGCCATCGATGGAATATTTTATAAACACCCAGGCGGCATCTTTATTGGTCGAGTCATACCAGGAGTTAGACCAGGAAATATCAAATTGCAGCGTAAGCGTGTCGGCGCTGGTATCCTGAGTTGAAACCGCAATATTCGACACGTTGATATTGTTGGCGAAAGCAGAGCCGACGACTAGTAAGGTCCACAGCCCCACCGCCATCATCGTGAATTTAATTTTTATCATGCCGTCCTCGCCGCACGAAATCCCTGCGCGTTGCTGCGGGTCGAAGTCGAGACCGTGTTGGATCGATCCGAGGTGCGCAGCACCGAAGCGGCACTGTTCCATGCACCGCCACGGTAGCAGGACCCTGTGGATCCGATGACTGTACCCCCCGAATAGCCCGGCCAATCCGAATTGGTGGCGTAGCCGCTGCTATCCAGTGCTCCATCCCCATTTGTGCCAGTAAAAGCGCGCCCAGTTGAGTTCCCCACGTTGACACAGCGGTCATTTAAATTGCCAGAGAGCTCCATCACACCGTAATAACCGGCACCTGCCGCCAAACGGATGCTCGAAGAAGTTGCAAAAATACCGACACGCAGAGGCCCCGTGGAAGCATCTCCCCCGCTGAATGTCGTCGTGTTATAGTTGGCATTGGCACTGGCAGTGGTGATCGTCTCAGTGCCGCCTTCTGAACCCGAGATTGTCGCGGCCGCCGTCAACGCCGTAGTCCCCCAGACATATTCCGTGGAGACTGCTGCCAAAGGTCCCCGTGCGGCTTTTTCAAATTCGAGCTCTGTCATCGGCCGTAAGGCCGCCCAATCCGCAAAGGCACATCCGTCCATCCATGACAGGTAGCTCATGGCCCGATCGACTCGCGTCGTTGTCGCATTCCCCGACGTCCAGGCAATGGTGTTGCGATTCACCGCGCTATCAGAATTTTTTCCGCCATTGGTATTGCTGGTAATATCAAGAAGGCTCTGCTGTGTCGCTGTCAGCGTGTTATAAAAGTCAACCCACTGCCCCTCGCTGATTTCATACTTCATCAGATAGAACGCCAGATACCCAGTCGGAAAACTTGCGTTGCCGGTGATACCGCCATCGCCGTCGATGCTGATCGGGCTTGTGTCGATATCGTCGTCGGCATTGCTATCGACCGTCACGTTGGCCGTGGAAGCCGTAGTCACCTGGAAGGTGGTGTTGTCCGAGACGTGAAAAGCACGGCTTGACTCAACACCCCCGACACCATCCCCAAGGTAAAAACTTGCCGTTGGAATGTACACCATCTCCGTCGCAAAAACCTTGACCGTCACCGTATCAGAATCACTGATACCGTCGGTGCCGTAATCCCAGACAAACTTCACCGATGTCGTGGAGAGGCTTCCGCTGCCAATGTCACTTCGCTGGATGAATGCGCCCTTTTTGTCTGTCGGAACCACAATTGAAATTGAGGTGCCTGATCCCGTGCTGAAACCTGTCGGATTGGTCCCGCTTGTTTTAAGCGTCGCATGACTCCAGACTGCGGTTGTCCCGATGGAATATTTTACAAATACCCAAGCGGCATCATAGTTTTCGCGATTGCGCCACGAGTTCGCCCATGAAATATCAAATTGCACCGTCGCCGTATCGGCACTGGCACTGCGCGATGCAATGCTGACGTTCGAAACACTGATGTTGTTTGCCTGTGCAAACGGCTGAAAAAATAAAATCGCCGCTACAAAAAATAAAATTCGTGCAAAAAAAACTCCGCCCCAGGGCGCAGGCAGACAGCCCTCACCTCGCTGAGTGGATGAATTCTCAAGTTTATCCAATAAATGCATATTTATAAAACGTCCGACTAAAAGATAAGCCGGAAGATTCAATTAAGAGTATAACACAGTTAGTTACATATAGAGCATCAGATTAATAGCACCTCTTTCTTATCATTTTTTAATACTTTTTATTAAGTAGCGCTTTAATGATTGTAATTGATTGTTATTTTTATACTATTATTACTTATCTTGAATTTTTTGCATATAAGAACTATACTCAACGCGGATAGTTTAACGGCTAATACGGTCTCGTACCAGAAAAAACATCAATTATTCTTTTGGTGAAGGTTATCAAAATCAAGCTTCAACGGCATGGACGGAACAAGGTTCTTTAGAAGTTCAAGTTCAAGCATCCGCTCCTTCACTTTTGCCGCATCGCCATCCTCTGGTTCGATTTGTAAAAAGGCCCGATAGTGCTCAATCGCTTTGGGATTATCATTGAGATAATAATCGTAAACCACCCCGAGATTGTAGTGCGCAAAGGACAGCTGCGAGTTGTAGCGAAGCGCCTGTTCATAAAACTGCGCCGCCTTGTCAAACTGCCGGCGCTCAAAGAGCTGATTGGCCAATCCAAAGCTGGTTTCGGCAAGCTCGTCTTTAAGTGAGGCCTCAGCCGATGCCACTCGAGAGATTTCTTTCGCAGCCTCTTCCGTCTGGTCTTTGAAGTGCTGAATTTTCTTCACGTAAACCGCACGTTCACTCTCAAGAATCGCCTCTCCTAGCTTTGCCTCCAGTTTTTTGATCTCCTCGTCAGATTTCTGTAATTTTAAACGCTCCTCAAGATATTTCTCATAGCTCTCTTCGTTTTTTTTTCGCAGCTCATCAATTTGAACCTGACTCTTTCGGTTCTCCACAAGACTGTCCTTTTTCTCGTCATCTTTTTGAACCAGCCGATGTTCCATCGTTCGAACCCGGCTTTTAAGGACATTATTCTCGATCGTGATGCGCTCAAAACCTTCTTGCACCGTGGTCATATCTTTCTTAAGATTCCGATTCTCTGCAAGAGTGGTGTTGACGGTCGAAATCAACGCATCCAAATCAAGCTTGCCCGGCCCCCCTGACTGAAAGGCGCTCAGCGAAACCTTTGCAGCTGGCGCTTTCGATGCCTCAGCCGCTTTTGCGACAGAAATGGGCCCAGCCGCAGGTGACACTGCCTCCGTTTTCGGTGCGGACGGAGCCTGACTTTGCGGTTCGTCAAACTCAACAGTCTGCACAAGAGCTTGTGGTAATTCCTCGCCCGTTTTTTCAGCACAAAAAGCACTGCCCTGATATAAAAAAAAACCCGCCACCAAAAGAGTCGTCGAGAATGTTATTTTCAAAGACTTACTCCTGGCGACCTTTTGAGGTTCCCGGCTTTGAGGCTATCGACAGCGACTGACGGATCGCCCGGCACGATAAATGGGGATGGCACTGTGGATCCAAAACTCGTCTTGCCTGCCGCCGGACTGAATACATTGCGCGGCACGGTCTTGAGAGCCCCTTTAATCGGGAGCGGCTCATCCAACACATTTTTATCGCCTCGGACAATTTTGGGCGTGATAAAGGTCACAATCTCGAGTTTGGTAAATACCTCTTTGCGACTTTTGAACAGGTTTCCTATGTAAGGAATATCCATTAGGACAGGCAGCCCTTTAGCCCCTCGTGTCAAGTCATCGCGGCGAAGCCCCCCCAGAATCACTGTGTGACCATCCTTCACAACGATAGTGGAATCTAATTTTGTCGTGTTCACAATAGGAATTTGATTGTTGGTGGGCGTCGTCAACGTACCGGCGCGGCTTGAAATTTCAGGCTGAATCTTCATCGTGATAAAACCGTCATCGTTGATCTTTGGCGTGACCAGCAATAGCAGTCCGATGTCAATAAACTTGATGTCTTCACTGACAGAAACGTTATTTCCCGTACCGGTCGTCGTGGTAATCACATAGGGCACACGATCTCCGATATTGACTTTTGCCTCCTGATTATCGAGCACCATGATCCGTGGATTTGCGAGAATTTTTGTTTCAGCCACCTCTTTCAGCATGCGAATTTCCACTGTGTAATTGTCCGCTGATGCATTTCCAACTGCAAACAGCCCCGCCGATTTTAAACTGGTTGCTGAGGACACCGTCGAGTCGATGGGAAAAGCACCATGAAAATCAAGAGCTTCAAGACTCCCGGGCGTTCCATCGCCACTGAATGTTTTCTCCCAATTGATGCCGTAATCAATGCTGGGCTTGAGCGTCAGCTGCATAATCCGCACTTCAAGCAAAATGGCCGCTTCCGGTTTATCCAACGAGCTGACAATCTCAAGAATTTCCTTCATGCGCCCGGGATAGGCGCTGACAATTAACTGGTTCGATCGCTCGTCCGCCACCACGGTGCCCACGGCCTTCGCATCAAGGCGCAGTTTTAATTGCGTTTCCAGATCCTTCGCTTTTGCATTTTGAATCGGAACCACTTTGGTTTCAAGCTTGCGCTCCATATCTTCAAGCACCGAATTCATCTGGAGTAGTTTCTCGGGCGTATCAATCATGATGACCGTCCCCGTATCTTCTTCCACAAGCACCTTTCCAACTGAACTCTGCAAGGCCTCAAGCGCCGTCAAGACGTAGGCCGGTTTCGCATAGCTTAGATTGCGAGTCGTAATTTTACGCTTATCGTTATAATTTTTTCCATACACCGTCACGTATTCTTCTTCGGGCATGATGTAAATAATGTCGTTACGCACCTCGTAGGCGAGTTGGTTTGAAATCACAATGATGTCGAGAGCGTCTTTGATCTTCACATTGCGCAGTACCAGCGTCGAGCGGCCCTGCACGTTCTTACTGGTCACAATGTTGAGATCTCCCTGCAGTGCAAGGAACTTGAGAATATCCACCACATTGATATCACGCAAATCTAAAAAAATGGATTTGTTCAGGCCGTTTTCAACGCGGTGGGCATCGTCCACGGGCAGAGCCCCCACCGCAGCGACCGGAGGAGCGATCGGCGGCGTTAAGCCGCCCTCGGCAAACACCTGGGGCACGGCTGCGAGTAGAAAAAACATCACACAGCCCGCTATTTTTTTTGTCATCGAATTTCCATCTCCTCTTCACCGAGTTTAAGCAAAACGCTGTCTTGGCGAATCTCCTTAATGGTCATGGCCGAAAGGGTCTCACCCTGCCTCAAGAAGGTGGTAATATTTTTCTGAATATCTTCGATCATGCAAAAAGTCCGTGAGGGATCTCCCTCGTGAAAAGAGATTCCTGTCAATTTGAGCGTTTTGGTCAGCTCAATCAGTTTTAGCGCAATCTCGCTTGATTTTTTTTCATCCGCAGGAGCCTTTTCCGTATACGGCGCAAAAACATTCCGCAAGCCGGCATTACTTAAAGCGTCTCCGAGATTCTGGCGCCCCGGAGCCAGCAAATCCGCCATCTTTTTTTGGGAAATATCGAATTGCGAAAGAAAATCACGCGAAACCAGATGTAATTCGTAAAGTCCGTGTAGAATCACAAACCCCCCGAGAAGAACACTCGCAGCCCCCAGCAGGCGATTGACATCCTTAAGACTGAGCTGGCTCTGCTTTTGCTTGAAAAATCCCTTCGCAGAATCTCTCGCATACTCAAAGCGCGCACGAATAGCCGCAGGAGACAACAAAGCTTTCCAATCAATCGGGGCAGACCGCACCTCTGCCTGCCTGCGCTTTTTAGCCGCAGGCTTCTCCGACGACGCGGGACTTGCTTGAGTCTCAGCGCCATCGCCCCCTTCTTCAATCAGCTTCAGCAGGCGCTGTTCAGGCGTCAGTGAAGAATCGGCGTCAGCCATCCCGCAGTCACATCCTCGTTGACGATTTCGCGGACGACGCCCTCATCCACCACCCATTTCCGTTTCATCACCAGGTGTTTGAGCGCGCGGTGGCAAAGCGACATAATCTTCCTAGGATATCCCTTGGAAGTTTCGTGAATCAAACGCACAGCATCCTCTAAAAACAGGCGGCTGTGCGACACATACCCAGCCTGTTTCATCCGGTAAAGAATCATTTCGTGCGTTTCCTTGAGGTTCAAGGGATTTAACGCAAATTTAAAACTGACACGATCCATAAAATTCGGCATGTGCGTGATCTTGGTGTGCAATTCGAGCTGTCCCAGAAGCACAAGCTGCAGCAGCTTATTTTGATTGGTCTCGTAGTTCAGCAAAAGACGCAGCATTTCCATCGAAGCTTCTGTGATTTTCTGAGCCTCATCGATGATCAAAACCACTGTTTGATTCTCGACAATATTTTTTTGGAATAGGAACTTCTCCATCGCTTCTTTAAGGTCGATCATTGCGGGTTTTCCGTCATAAAAAGGCGACTGGCAATATTGATCCAGATTGATGTTGAAATTTCGCACAAGGCTGGTGAGGAAAAAATACTCATTTTCAAAGCAGGGATCGAGCACCAGGTGCATGATAAAATCGCCACGGTCTTTGAGGCACCGGATCAACTTGCGCGAAAGCGTCGTTTTGCCGGTTCCGATATCGCCCAGAACAACCGAAAGACCGCGCCTGAGCCGTAATTCAATCAGCAAATTCGTCAATGCCTGCTCATGCTCTTGCGTTAAATACAAAAAATCAGGATCAGGGCTCGTTGAAAAAGCCTCTCTCTCAAATCCAAGCATTTTGTAATAGCTCATGGCTTCAGCCTTGCTCCAATAACTGTTTTAAAAAATAAAAATCGCAGAATAAGAAACTTCGTCCCCGGTCATAATATTACGGCCAGGTGATAAAGTGACTTAAGCTCTTTGTTATGAACGAGTTTTGAAGAAAACAAAAAGACTAAAAACAGGCGGGGCGCTTTAATTTTGAAGACTAAAAACTGCTAAGGCGACTCCAAAAGAAGGGGGTTTAAGACGGCTTGGAGAGATTATTTTTATCTTCCCCTCCCTCCTTCATTGCTTTTTTAAATTCGCGGATGCCGTCGCCAAGAGCTTTTCCGATTTCAGGCAGGCGCTTGGCGCCAAAAAGCATCAAAAAAACCATCAAAATAACCACAAGCTCAAGGGGTCCAGGCATACTCATATTTTCTTCTCCATTTTTTTAACTTGTTTCAGATATGAATTTTAAACATTTTATAAATACATTTAACATTGTTTTAACATAACCGAGTGTGGAGATTTTATCCCTTCAAATCATGCCGCTACTGCAAAACTGGTCGGGGCGGCAGGATTTGGCCACTACGGCTCGCGGAGCTCCCCTGCGTCGCCTCACCTCACGCCCTAGCGCGCGGTCTTCGACGAACGCGCTTTCCCTCCTAGCCGTCGGCGGGCGTGTCCTTCAAATCCTGCTGGACTCAGAATAACCCATCAACTGGGGAAATTCCCCAGTTGATGGGTTTATCGGGGCGGCAGGATTTGAACCTGCGGCATCCTGCTCCCAAAGCAGGCGCTCTAGCCAGGCTGAGCCACGCCCCGATGAAATCATCGTCCCGAGGGCCGTTAGGCTCGAGGGACTTCATTTTTCTGGCTAAAAGAGATAGTACCTGCGCGTAAGTGCAGGTGCAAGTTTTTTATCAGACGGTCTTAAAAAATAGAACGTTCCTTATGGATGCTTAACACCATCCCTAATCCAAAGGCCGTCGACACCAGTGACGATCCGCCGTAACTAAAAAGCGGCAGAGTAATTCCGGTGATCGGCATCAGCCCAAAGCTCATGCCGATATTGATGAATACCTGCGCGAAAAGCAGGCTCAAAAGCCCAAGCGCCAGCAGTTTAGCTTTCATATCGGTGGTGTGCTCCAAAATTTTTAAGATGGTCTGAAAGAGAAGCCCGTACAGAAATAAAAGAGCTATGGCACCTACAAACCCCATCTCCTCCCCAAAAACACAAAAAATAAAATCGGTATGATGCTCAGGCACAAACTTGAGCTGTGTCTGTGTGCCGGCCAAAAAACCCTTCCCCAACAATCCGCCTGAGCCTACCGCAATTTTTGACTGAATGGCTGTGTAGCCGGCGCCCAGAGGATCTCGATCTGGATTTAAAAACACGAGAAGCCGGCTCTTTTGATAATCCTTCAGACCCGCCCACAAAAGCGGTGTCGCAAGTGCAGCACTCACGATGCTCATGATAAAATAGCGGTACGGCAGACCCCAGAAGAAGAACATAAAGAAAGTCATGGTCGCCAAAACCAGCGCTGTTCCCAAATCAGGCTGTTTTAAAATCAGCAAAAGCGGCACTCCCACCACGGCCATGGCTCCAAACAACGTCTTTGCTTTATTCTCCCAAATCGGCTGACCGCCCAAGAAGTCTGCCAAAACAAGAAGCACCGACAGTTTGGCAAACTCTGAAGGCTGCAGTGCCAAAGGCCCCAGTTCAATCCAGCGCTGAGCGCCAAGCCTGGCATGTCCCCGTACGAGGACAAACAGAAGCATCAAAATCGTGATGCCATAAAAAATACGCGCAAATCCGAGAAAGGTACGGTACCCCATCGAAAAACCTGCTGCAAAAAAGAAGAGGGCCACGACAATCCAAAAAAGCTGGCGAACCTCATAATGGGCGGGATCATAATGCGACGCGCTGTAGACAAACAACAGCCCTGCCATTAAGAGGCCCGCAAAGGACAGGACGAAGGGCCAATAGGTGTCTTTATGCCAGGGTCGTGCCATACGTAGAATGCCAGAGTTTAATCATGTCGTTGACAATTTTAGCCGCCGTAATGCCGCCTGGCCCCCCATTTTCAACAAAGGCCACAAACGCAATCTTTGGATTTTCATAAGGAAAGAATCCGGTCATCCAGCTGTGAGCCTGATTCGGAGGGACTTGCGCAGTTCCCGTTTTAGCGGCCATTTTGTCAAAATTCACCCGTGCAAATTGCCCTGTTCCCCGGTCCGATTGCACCACATTGAGCATGGCTTTTTGAATTACCTTGATGTTCGCCTCACTCACCGCCACGCGTTTTACTTTCTCAGGCTCGCCGCCGGCTCCTGAACCCAGCACAAGCCGGGGCTCGACCATCAGCCCATTCTTGGCGATGATCGCCGAAAGCTTCAAAATTTGGAGCGGTGATGTCAGCAAATAACTCTGCCCAATGGCAAAACTCAAAGTATCACCGGCATACCAGGCTTCGCTGACATGCTGCTGTCTCCAGATTTTATCAGGCACAATACCCGGGGTCATGTCGGTCACCTCAAGCTGCAAGACCTCCCCCAGCCCAAAGGCTCGCGCATAGTGCGCAATCTCGTCTGCGGAAAGACGATTCCCAAGCTGATAAAAATAAACGTTACAGGATCGCTCAATGGCTTCATAAAGATTCAGAGATCCATGGCCCTCTTTATCCCAGCAGTGGAATTTACGATTCCCTAATTTAAAATAGCCTTGGCAAAAAAATCTTGTCTCAGGCGTGATCTTACCTGTTTCGAGACCGGCTATTGCAGTCACCAGTTTAAAAACGGAACCCGGTGGATAGGCAGAACCAGTGCCGCGGTCTAGCATGGGCGAGCTTTTATCGCGCAGAATGTCGATTCTTTCCTGACTACGTCCCGGCGAAACAAAAATGTTGGGGTCATACGCCGGAGAACTGGCCAGCGCCAACAATCCCTCGGAATCAAGGTCAAGCACCGCCACGGAGGCCCGTTTTCCAACAAGCATGGCCTCTATTTTCTGCTGAAACTCAAGATCGAGTGTCAGGGTGATATCTTCACCCGGCGCCGCTTTTTTTTCAGAAAGGATACGCACAAAATTCCCCTTGGCATCGACTTCTACCTGCCGTCCCCCTCGCCAGCCACGCAAAGGATCATCATAAATTTTTTCAATACCAGCACGGCCAACCAACGAGTGCATCCCAAAGCGCTCCTGAGAAAATTTTATATATTCACGCTTGTTTATTTTTCCGATATAGCCAATCAAATGAGAGGCTGTCGTGCGGTAGGGATAATAGCGGACACCGTCCACCTGGATAAAAACGCCCGGCAAAACCGGCTTTAACTCTTCCAGCTCAAAAACTTTTTCGCGCGGAATATCTGATTTAATCAGCGCCGGCGAAAAGGAATATTCGCGGGGCGCGCTCATGCGCTTGCGGATCTCCGCTTCGGGGATATTCAAGGTTTTTGCAAGAATCGCAAAAACGGGTGGCGTGACATCTTCGGGAGTCGCGGCAACATCGTAGGAAATGCGGTTCGTCGCCAAAAGTCGCTGAGCCCGGTCAAACACCTTTCCCCTCAGCGCCTCCATGGGAATCAAACGAATCCGGTTCTGTTCGCTCAAAATGCGGTAAGACGGCCCCTGCAATACCTGCACACGAAAAAGGCCGAGGCCAAGCGCGGTTAACCCACCATAAATCAAAATACGCACGAGGCGAAGTCTCATAAATGGCCAAAAAGCTCCAGCTGTCGCAGCATGCGATGATTTTTAAACCAGTGCGCTGCCAAATAGAAAACAAGCGGCACAAACAGCGCCGAATACAATGCACTCCCGAAAAGGGCTGTAAAAATCCACGCCCTGCCTGGAATTTCACAACCAAGAAAAGCACAGTAAATCAGGTGCAGCAAACGCACAGCCACTACAAAAAAAAATGCAATGGCGATACGAAAAATTAAAAAGACATGCTCTATTTTTTGGATAATTAAGATCAGCAAAAAAGCGCCAAGCACAAGTGTGCTGAATTCAACGCCCAGCGGAGCCGAGCCGGCAAATTCACGAAAAATGCCCGCCCAAACCGCGGTGACAAGAACAGCCTCAAAATTCCATTCGAGAGCGGCATAAACCACGGCTAAATAAACGACGGCCGGCTGTGCACCTGCAACTTTCAGGGACGGCGCAACCGCGAGTTCAAAGACCGTCGACAAAAATAAAAAAATCAGGAGTCGGAGGGTTGTGAATCTAAGCATAAGACTTCCTCAAGCCGGTTCAGGGCAGCAAAGGGATTGACCACAGCGACTAGATGCAGGCCATCGGGCGAGGTCGTCAGGGATTCTACTTTTCCAATCGGAATTCCTTTGGGCGTGCGCTGCATCACGCCCAGCGTGAGCACCGTTTCGCCCAGACCAACGCGGCTCTCCGGCTCGAGGTAATCAAAGCTGAGTGCATTGGACCCATCGCCAGAAACCACTCCCTGCCCACGGCTTTCTGAGGCAAAGGCGCTAACACGCGACTCCGGATCCGTCAACACCATCACACGGGCTGTCTCCGCCCCAACCTCAAAAATGCGGCCGGCAAGCCCCTCCGCAGAAACTACGGCCATATCCTTACGAACACCTCCGTGCGATCCACGATCGATAATGGCAACACGGCGCCAAGGAGAAATGTCCCACCCAATGACCCTTGCAGCAACGCTATGAGGAGCCTGCTTCTCTTTAAAATCAAGAAGCCTGTTCAACCGTGCATTTTCACGGCGAAGTTCCTCATCCTCTTTCACTTTGCGCCTGAGAACAACCAGTTCAGATTCATCCTGAGCCTGCATCTGAAACGTACGCCAAAAATGGACGGCCGTGTCGTGAGCCCGCAATCCGGAGGAGGTCAATGAGTCAGCCGCTGAAAGAAAGGGCTTGAGAGCTAGGCCGCCGACATTTCGAACAATCGGCGCAACGCGGGAATTCCAATTGAAAAGGATGAGCGGAAGGAGCGCCAGCGCGACCACTGAATAGAGCAATTTCAAGCGCATAGGCACTTAAGCTCTGGCCCCTCAAGTGAGACCAGCTTTGGATCTATAGGCACTAGGTAGATGCCAGATACTCTTTTGTCTGATTGGTATTGAGCGAAAGCTTCTTGAGAAGTTGAAAGTCGTTCAGATAACGGCCCGTTCCAAGCGCAATGGCAGTCAGAGGATCATCCGCAATATGCACCGGCAATCCCGTTTCTTCACTGACAAGCTTATCGAGCCCACGCAACAGAGCGCCCCCGCCAGCCAGAATCAATCCACGATCAATCAAGTCCGCTGAAAGTTCGGGCGGCGTTCGCTCTAGAGCGATCCGAACCGCTTCCAAAATCGTAGAAATAGGTTCTGCAAGTGCTTCGCGAATTTCTTCGCTCGTAACGGTCACAGTTTTGGGAAGACCGGCAAGAATATCGCGCCCTTTCACCTCAAGCGTCATTTCTTCTTCAAGTGGATATGCCGAACCGATGCGTATCTTGATCTCTTCCGCGGTACGTTCACCAATCATCAAATTGTAGGTCTTTTTCAGATGGGTGATAATAGCTTCGTCAAATTCATCGCCGCCAATACGAATGCTTTTGGCAAAAACAATTCCAGAAAGTGAGATCACGGCAATTTCAGTCGTGCCGCCGCCAATGTCAATAATCATATTGCCGGCGGGCTCATGAATCGGCAAGCCGACTCCGATAGCCGCTGCGATGGGCTCTTCAACAAGGTAAACCGGGCTTCGTGCCCCTGCCCGCTCCGCCGAGTCTTTAACAGCGCGTTTTTCAACTTCGGTAATTCCACTAGGAACGGCTATCACCACCCGCGGGCTGATGATTCTGTTTTTGCGGTGCACTTTGCGGATAAAATAACGCAGCATGGCTTCGGTGATGTCAAAATCAGCAATCACGCCGTCTTTCATAGGACGAACGGCAATGATATTGCCGGGTGTACGGCCCAGCATGCGCTTGGCTTCTTCCCCAACCGCCAGCACCTGGTGTGTCGCACGGTCAATAGCAACCACCGAGGGCTCGCACAGTACGACTCCCTGTCCGCGCACATACACAAGGGTATTGGCGGTGCCTAAGTCGATTCCGATATCGTTAGAAAACAGATCGAGAAGTTTATTGAAAAAAATCATTAGCAACACAAGCTATGTTTGAGGATGAAGGAAGTTTAAGAGAGCACGAAGTATAGCGGAAGACCCTGAGGCTGTCAATAAATTCGAAGCACTTTCAAATGCACTTTTAGCAGTTCAGACACGCGCAATCGCTGAGAGAATTCTTTCAGAAGTTGTGCGCTCGGCGCGGTAGGAAAAAAACAGATCACTGCGGCAGGAAGTGCAGACGCCTGAGTCAAAAATCATTGCCGGCTGAACCCCTTCACGGATAAAAATCTGTCGGGCTTCTTCCGCCAAATCAATCGTCCCTTTCGCCGCATTCTCTCGGCCGGCAGAGCGGTAGGTTTTTTGGAAATAGGCCTGAAACTCGCTTCCCACTTCATAACAACAAGCCCGGATGCCCGGCCCCACGGCCGTTCTGAGCCTGTCGGGCAAAATACCGAAGTCGCGGCGCAAAACGCCCAGCGCCTCTTCGATAATGCCGGCTTTGAGCCCTCGCCATCCCGCATGGACAACGCCCACGACTGAACCCGCCCCCCCTTCAAAAAAAAGAGGCAGGCAATCTGCCGTCAAAATGCCCAGTACAAGCCCTCGTTCAGCGGTGAAGAGGCCATCCGCTTCAACCTCCAAAGATGGCAGCTCACTGGCCTTGACACTCAAGACACGGTTACCATGAACCTGCCGCACACGCACGCATGCACCGGCTAAAAATCCTGCCTGCTGCAAAAAAACGTCTGTGCGGCTACGCGGAAATTCGCGCCCGGAATACGCGGCCTTCACAGCCGGAGTGAAAACACCCCATGGGTAGACACCTGTCTGCGCGCCCCTTAAGTTCATCGGGGGAAAGACCTAGCCTTAGTGACGTTCAAAAATCGCATCAGGCGGTTCCTGAAAAAATTTCTCTTCTGTTAAGAGTTTTTCCACCTTGTGCATCAGTGGATCCGAATGAAACCTTTCGCGAATGGCACCTTTGTTGAGGTAATTGTTAAGCGCCACAAAAATCATGGCTTGATCAAGCGAGAGATACTTGCGAGCCACCAGCCCTGTCTTGACAGTGACCGCGTCATAAAACCCATAATCTCCGTAGATATCATACAACTCAACAAGTTTGCGCAGATTGTGAATCGCCGCTTTGGGAGCAAACTCAAGGGCCAGCACACTGGCGTGGGGGGTCACAACCCCCGGTTTGTATCCTTTGGACCCAAAAGGAGCCGCGCCAAACTCGGAATATCCGCCTTCAGGCACCGAGGATGGGCTCATGCCCCAAACAGGCTGGCCTTGTTCTTTTTTAGCATATCGAATCTGCCCCAGCACGTGCCGTTTATCATTGAGACCGAGTCCCTCCGGCGCCAAATCTTTTTCCTTTAAAATTAAGGTGGGCATCAACGCCTCAAAGGCGGAGCCCCCCCAACTTGGAATGTATTTCAAATCCTTCCATTGGTAATAACCGCCCATGAACGTGTGGCCCAAAACAGTCCGCGGCACACGCGCCAGTGGCTTCATCTGCTGCCATGCAAACTCCGCCGGAAATGTGCGGATCATGCCTTCAAACCAGTGCTCTTCTGGCACATCTCCCCGAGCAATGGCCAGGTAACTCGCCGCCCTGGGTTCGGTGTAAAAAACACCGTAGTGATAATCGGATGGCACCTGTAAATTCTCGTAAAAACCGTGGAACATCTGCATCTCGACCGGATCATAGAAAAAATTAAAATTGCCGCGTCCAATCAACCGGCTTGCCTGCTCTGTCAATTCTTCAGGAAAGGCGTTTTTGACGACGTACAGGCCCGCCACAAGCCAACCGCTATCGACCAACGAAACAAAATAGCTAGTGCGTTCGCCCGTAGTTGTGTCGTAATAGTTGTAGGGGAACCCGCTTTCATGGTACTCCATTTTTTCAAGTGTCGTCATTGTCAAGCGTATCCGCTTCACAGCCTCTTCGCGTGTGATGAACTTAAAATCGTACGCCGACACCAAACACATCAGATACACTCCGATATTGGTAACGTTGGTGTAATCCCCCACCCAGGTTTTCTCATCTACAGCCTCTTTTTCACCGATTTGTATCGTATCGAGCGGCAGGCCATGCTCCCGGTCAACGATTTGATCAAAAAAAGCCCAG
>CAYMUZ010000196.1:0-3745 GCA_964393875.1 uncultured bacterium
GGAATCCGATCAAAGATCGCGAGGGGATGATAAATTCCATACGGATCGTCCCCACCGTGCTGCTTTGCATCTCTTTGAGTTCGGCTTTACGGCTGCCTAGCGCCTGAATCACGGCTCCCTGATAGCCGGGGTCCACCTCCACCGTGACCTCTTCCACCGGCTCAAGCTTTTCACCATCCACATCTTTGAGAATGACCTGCGGCCGCGAGACCTCAATTTCATAGCCCTCGCGGCGCATGGTTTCAATTAAGATGGAAAGGTGCAGTTCCCCGCGGCCCGAGACTTTAAAGCGTTCACCGCCCTCAACTTCTTCGACCTTGATCCCGACATTCATCATTGCCTCGTGTTCTAAACGCTCGCGAATGTGGCGTGAGGTCAGGAAACGGCCGCCATCCTTGCCCGCAAGAGGGCTTGTATTATGCGAAAAATACATGGAGATGGTCGGTTCATCGATTTTAATAAACGGAAGTGCTTCGGGCTTTTCTGGATTAGCCAGGGTCTCACCCACCTTCACGCTTTCGGCTCCGGCAACGGAAACAATATCGCCCGCCAGCGCCTCCTGTACTTCGACTTTTTTAAGCCCCTGATAGCGCAGAATCTTGGTCACCTTGGCACGTTCCAATGTCCCGTCGCGCCGCACAACCACAAAAGCCTCCCCCACTTTGATCGCTCCATAAAAAATACGCCCCGTCGCAACGCGGCCGACATAGGAGTCGTAATCAAGCATCGTCACAAGCATCTGGAAAGGCTGCTCCACATCGGCCACGGGCGGAAGAACGCGCTGAATGATCGTATCGAGCAGTGGATGGAGATCAGAACTTTTCTGGTCGAGGTCCATTGTCGCCCAGCCCTCTTTGCCGGACGCATACACAATGGGGAAATCGAGCTGTTCATCTGTGGCGTTGAGCTCGCAAAAAAGATCGAAGGTCATGTCCGTAACCTCGTTTGGACGGGCGTTGGGACGATCAACCTTATTGACCACCAAAATCGGCTTTAGATGAAGTTCGAGGGATTTGCGCAGTACAAATTTTGTCTGCGGCATGGGTCCGTCAAAGGCATCGACCAAAAGCAACACCCCATCAACCATGCGCAAAATACGTTCAACTTCACTGCCAAAGTCTGCGTGGCCTGGCGTGTCGACGATGTTGAACTGCACATCTTTGTAGCGAAAAGAGGCATTCTTGGAAAAAATGGTGATGCCGCGCTCGCGTTCGAGATCATTGGAATCCATGATCGTCGATTCGCCTTCCTTAAATTCATAGGCCCCACTTTGCTTGAGAAGAGCGTCGACAAGAGTGGTTTTCCCATGGTCGACGTGAGCGACAATGGCAACGTTACGGATTTCTTTACGTCTTTTCGGTTGAATCATGGCGCAGATTGTAGCACACGGTGCAAGTAGCACCGTTTCAAGCGCCACGGCGGCATGGTTGGAACACGCCTAATTATGCGGCGAGGGTCTGATGCACTGTCTGGGCGAGAAGTTCCATACTGAAGGGTTTTTTGAGGAAAGGAATGCCTTTCAGAGAGCCTGCGCTCTGCTCGGTGTTTTCACCGGTATAGCCGGACATCAAAATCATTTTCATCTCCGGAAAACGCTGTTGGATCTGTTCGGCTAATTCAATTCCGCCCATTTGAGGCATGATCACATCTGAGAGCAGGAGCGAAAACTGCGAATGTTCCTGTTTCACTTTTTCCAAAGCATCGCAGCCATTCACCGCTTCGACAACGCGATAGCCCAGTTCACCCAAAAACCGAGCCGCAAGTTTACGCACCGCAGATTCGTCTTCGACCAGCAGAATAGTCCCCTGCCCCTTGGGAAGATCACTGCGCTCCGGTTTTTTCGGAAAAGGCGTAACCGTTTCCAGACAACGCGGCAGAAAGATCGTAACGATCGTTCCTTCACCCATCTCACTGCGAATCGTAATGTACCCGGCGCTTTGCTTGACCGTTCCATAGGTCGTGGCCAAACCCAGTCCGGTTCCCTTACCACGCTCCTTGGTCGTAAAAAAGGGCTCGAAGGCCTGCTGGCGGACTTCCTCACTCATGCCCATTCCCGCATCACTGACCGACAGCATCACAAAATCTCCCGAGGGAATCCCTTTCGCATCGTCTTTCATCGGCCCTTGAGAACTATGATTCGCCGTGCGAACACTTAAGCGCCCGCCCTGGGGCATGGCATCGCGAGAGTTGAGAATTAAATTCATCAATGCCTGTTCCATAAGGCCAGGATCCACCTTGACCTTCCAAAGATCGGCCTCAAGATCGAGCACGAGATCAATATCTTCCCCAAGCGTTGGGCGGATCATTTTTTCCAAATTACCGGCAAGCTCATTCAAAGAGAACACCTGTGCGCTCAAAACCTGGCTACGGCTAAACGCCGAAAGCTGGCGGGTCAGCGATTGGGCCCGATCTGCGGCTTTTTTAATCTCGAGAATATCGGAAGCCTCGTCTCCCGTTTTATCCGAAAGAAGAAATTCACAATACCCTGAAATGATCAGCAGGATATTGTTAAAATCATGGGCAATGCCCCCAGCTAAGCGGCCGACAGCACCCATTTTTTGCGAGTGTAAAAGCTGTTCCTGCAATTGTTCGCGCTCGGTCATATCGGTAAAAGTAACCACGGCCCCCTTGAGCTGTCCATTTTCCATCAGCGGACGAATCAGGCATTCGGCGGGAAAGCGGCTGCCATCTTTACGCATGAATGTTTCACGCACCAGCCCCGGAGTTTGAGAGCCTTCAAAAAAGGATTTCAGGTTCAGCTTCTCGGACGGCGATTGGATACCGCGGACAAGATCATGCAGAAAAACCCCGATTAGTTCCTCGCGCTCGTAACCAAAGACTTTGAGCGCAGTCGGATTGACAAAGGTTGCTCGCCCTTCCAGATCAAGCCCATAAATCCCTTCTCCGGCCGCTAACAAAATCATCTCGCTTTTGACTTTTTCTGTTTCAAAGTCGCAAAGCACGTTGAGCATGGCCGAACGAGTTTCCTCCAGAGAGCTATTGAGTGTCTGCAGGTCACGCGCACGGCTTTCGAGCAAACCTTCGACACGCTGGCGAACGGAGTTGTCGGTGCGAAGCTCACGGTTTAAAGCCTCAAGCTCGTGGGTACGCTCGGCTACTTTTTGATCCAGACTTTGATTGAGCCGCTGCAGCGCCCCGCTTTGCTCTTCAAGGCGCTGATTGGTTGTCAGGATTTCCGCACGCCATGTTTTGAGGTAATGCAGAATCCGTGACCAAATAATGCCCCACAAAGGCAGTGCCAAAGCCGTAAGCAAAAGAGTAAGATACGCCACCCGGCGCTGCCGGGCAATAATGAGGTCGACTTCCCAGCCCAAATACCGGGCAAATTGATCGACGCCCTGTTCGTAGACCTTTTTGTAACGTTCATACTCCACGCCCGACAAGATAGCGACCGCTTCCTGCCGCCGGCCCTCATTCACACGCTTGAACGCATCAGCCTCCAGACCCACCACCTTATCGTGTGAGACGCTCATCAGCTTCCACCCGGAATCGCTCGCAGAGTGCGGTAAACGACCAAGCGCCTGGGCGATGGCCTGATTTAGTTCACTCTCAAAAATATCGTAGCGGGTCTTCCACTTGGACTCGCCCGTGGCGGCCGCCATGCGCGCAGACATTGAGCGGGCCTCTTCATAGTAACTCACTTTCCCACTGAGTTCTTCGATCCAAAGAGAATTCCATTTAATCTGTTTACTGATGCGATAGGAATTGGCGACGTGAAAACAAA
>CAYMUZ010000197.1:0-16682 GCA_964393875.1 uncultured bacterium
GGCCTGCAGCGCCTCAAAGGTATGGCGCGCGGTCTCTGCGATCGCTTGCCGCAGCGCTTCTAATTCTTCCGGACTTATTTTGAGTTTTTCAGCCACTTCCTCAAGCATCATCACAAGAGAGCCCTGGCTGATGTTCACAGCGGTTTCTTCATAGCCGGCCCTGACGACCAGGCCGCTCACGACCGGCTGATTCTCGGCATCGAGGGAAACCAGCACCCGCAAATTCCAGTCCAGCTCGATAGGCTCCACCGCCGCATCGGGCTGTGCGGGGTCAGGCTCAGGGGTATGCAGCATCAATTCGGGCGTAACGCGGCCTTGAATGAGCATGTCGTGGGATTTCAGCCCGGTCAAAATTCTTTTGAGTTTAAGCTCTTTGAGTTTTCGATAGGCCGGTTCAAAATCCAGCCGGTTAAAAAAGGTGATCCCATAGCCCTGACTGCCATCGACGGGTTTGAGCACGACTTCCGAAAGCTGCTGATCGTTCATGAAATCGCGCAAAAATGTTTCGAGTTCAAAGCGCCGGTCCCAAGACCATGGCTTTTGGCGAAAGGCTGCGACCCGATCAGATTGCACCTGTCTCGTTGAGCGCGGCTGCAGGATCACGCCCGAGGCAGGCGTTGCCACGCCCCGCCGCATTAGGATTTCTGTCGTAAGCGCCTTATCGTTAAAGTAATGCGCTTTCGTCGGATCCATGGCCGTCGGGATTCCATGGGCTCTAAACCGTTCTTGAAATTCATCTTCGGCATTCATCAAATAATGAATCGGCAGCGGCGTTTCAAACGGCACCCAGTAAGGCTTGATCTCCCTTGAAAACAATCGCCGCATTAGCCCCGAACACTTCCCGGCCATCGCTGGACAGGCCTGATTGAACATTCTCAGGAAGCACAAGCAAAACATTTACATTGGCGTGTTTGGCCCCTTCGCGAATTTTAACAATGTCATTGTGATTGGCAGGGTGAATGATCGCGAGTGTCACAGCCCCTTCGCCCTGTTTGATCAGTTCGTCCGGCTTACCAAATTTGAGTGGGGCAAAACCAAGCCGCATCAGTTCGCTACCCGCAGATTCCCACAGCAAGCTCTTTGCGGGCGCGGGGTGAAGCGAGGTCCAGTCAGACAGCTCCGGCGCTTCGCCAAACCGTTCCGGCGCAAGATCGTCAAGACTTACAGGGTCCCAGGCGACATCCGCCCAATCCAGTTTTTGCGGCAAGCGTTTTTCAACCAGCATGATTTTTCTAAACTCTGCAAGCAGTTTAAAAGCGGAGGCTTCTGAACGCTTATCCACCCGGTAACCGGTGAGAGTCATGCGCGCTTTCCATAAGGGCCGTCCCAATTGCTGAGCGAAATGCAGTAAGAGCGCATCCACATCCTGATACCCGGCCTGAATCAAATCATTTTGCAAGGCCGCCATTTCCGTCATAAATCGGTCCAACTCGCTCGCTCCCGAAAAGGCGATGCGTTTTTTCAGTTCCTGCCGGATTGCCAACCATTCACCGCTTCTCACTATTGTCCGCACTTCCGAGCGGGCCAATTCCTGTGAATCTCCGCTTGCGCTAAGACCTATTTGTTCATTTAAAATAAATTTATTATTAATTAATGACAAATATCCTGCTATTCTTCTCATCTCACCAGGATCTAGCCCTGGCGGCAACTCTGTTTGAGTTGCGTCCGGAACTGCCCTTTTCGGAGAAAAGGACTGTCGTGTCCGCTGCCCTATTTGGGCAGCTGGCACTCTCGAGCGGGCCCTCCGTGTCCCGTCCCGTGAAATGTCGTGCCTCTGTTCGCGAATCTCTGAACGCGAGACGGGTTTGCTAAGCGGCATTGTTTTGAGAAATGTGTCCACACGCTCCTGGAGTTGTTTCTGTCTGTCCGTGGGGCTGCCCTGCGTTTTAATCTGCAAATTAAAATCTTCAAGCAGCGATTTCATCAGCCCCAACTGTGAATAGGCCATGGCCTCGTGCGACAAAAGCAGGTTTAACCAATATTCCATGGATTCTTTGCGCTTTTCCAGAGAAGCACTGTCATAGACCCGCTTCAAGGCTTCGCCGGTCAAGATTGCAAAACGCGCCTTCTGCTCTGTCGCTTCCACATCGGAGTCTATCCCCGTAAAATGCTTTTCCAGATAATGGTTTTGCCGAACCTTCGAAAGTTCGATCACCTGTTCAATCGACGAAAGCATCGCGCCGGGATCACTCAGCGCCAGATAAGAAACTTGATCCAGCACGAGACGCCGCGTCGCGGCAAGGCTAGCGGCATCCTCTCTAAAAGTTTTTAAATAAACAGCCATAAGTTTTTCCCCGGCATGCTCATCCTTGGAGCCGTCAAGCACCGAAGAAACAAAGGCGTGCAAATCAAGGCGCATCGTGCGCCCAAGAACGGATAAATCGGCCTGCTCAAAGTCTCTGGAAACAAAATCAGCCAGCTCGCGAGTCATTCCCGTCAACACCTCGGGTTGTTCAAGCGCTCCCTGCCAAAACTCCCTCGCGGCCTGCCGGTTCCTTTCAACCGCCACGTCATCCGCAAAAAACTGCGTCACTTGCAGCGTAGATTTTAGGGTTTTCTGATTGCCCCGCAAATAAAGGGCGAGATCCCCGTCTGAGCTGCGCACGCTCAGAAACCGCTGCGTCAAATCAGTCATAAATTTCCGCGCCGCTTTGTTCCATTGCGCCGCGCGCAGAAAGAAGGTTCCGCTTGGGTGGAACATCAAAACAGAAGGGGCTTGATTTTTTGGTTTGTTAAGAGTGTGTTCTTTAAAATTTTCCCGATCCGCTTCCGTCACAGGAAGAAACCATCCCCGGTTATATCCAAAGCCATAAAAATAAATCTGCCGGATGGCGCGCAAAGCTTCGCGCTGCGCGTTGTAGGTTTCCGGATAACTCGGATAGGCGACCTTGCCTTCCAGGATGTCCAGAAGATGCCCCGTCACAGCCCTGGTGCCCTCTTCGCCAAAGTTTTGGAATAAATCATGGACAGGACTCGCGGAATGATTAAGTAAATCCGAAAAAAAGAAACTGTTGCCGTAAATCGACCGTTCGTGCGCCTTCAATTTTTTGAGAATTTCCGCGGCATGCGGCTTGATCTCGGCCGCATTGACCGGAAAACCAGTGCGCGGATGAACCACGTCTTCATACCCTTTAAAATCTTCGGGTAAAAGGCGCCCGACAAGGCCATGGATGACCGCTGCCGCATTGCCTTTCCCGGACCGCAAAAGTTCTTTTTTAAATTCCTCTGCCACTTCCCGCCCCAGCGGACCAGGGGAAACCTTCGCTGTTTTCTCAAGATTGGCCTCAAGCTCTTTCTGCACCATGTCCGTCAACCGCTTATCGTCTGTCAACATGTAGTCGCCGACACCCCGGTAAAGCTCCCTTAAATACCAGCGGGAAAGATCGATGTAGGTATCTTTTTCGTAGGAAATGCGCTCAAGACCCATGGGATTACTCTTATAAAACCAGGCGGAGGTCACTGGAAAAATCACGGTGACGAATCCTACAAGCGACATCATGCTCAAAAATAATTTGCGGGTTCGGGCCGGAGCGCCATTAAAAAACGGACGGCGGCTCAACCGGCCGTGGAGGAGATAAAAATAGGAGTACGGCACTCCGATCAGCACTGCAATGGCATACACAGCCACAATCGGGGGCAGTGGAAATCCAATGCTGTGAATTAAATGAAAGACCATCTGAAATTCCAGCGGCGGATAGGCCATCATAGCCAGCGGCAGCACATAAAAAATAATGGTTGCCACGCTCAGGACTGCATAAAAAATGTTGACGGCCCATGGCAAGATTTTTTGCCGAAAAAACCTAACGGGCCGGGTGCTTTCAATCCACGCGGCTAAGGCATCGCGGGAGTTGCCTGTTCCCGTCAAATCCAAAGCGCCGGCAAGCAGCATTTCGACGCCAAGCTGAAGCAAGGACGGAACCAGCGCCACCAGTTGGATCGCCCCAGTGAAGAGAAAGTCAGCGGCTCGCTGCATTTGTTTGCGTAAATTAAATTTATAAACCAGGAAACCATTCACCATTCCGATTCCAAACAACAATACCGGAATGGCCCATTGATAAATAAAGGGGATGAGAACCATGCGGATCCATTCGCGAACTGGATACAGTTGCTGCCAGAGATTTTTGAAAAAAGCGCGCAAAGAAGCCCAGTCAACCCCAACCCAACTCAAAAGAACACCCGCAACGTGTTTGAGAAAATAGTAAACCGTTGTGATCGCGTGAAACAGGGCGGCAAAAAAGTCGCCAACCCACGGCAAACTCGATAAAACGTCTCTCATGAATGACCACAGGGGCTCAAGAAAACTCAGATCCAGACTCAAAAAAATCCCGCCAAAAATACCAACAAACCCTACGAGATAGACCATGGCACCCGATAAATATTTGACGGCAGGCCAGAACGGCTTAAAAAAACTGACCCCTTTACCCAGCCAGGTCATTTTGCCTGCCGGGATCATCACCGGATAGACAGGCTGGTCGGTTGGAACTAAAAGGGCCCGTTTCGAAACCCTGCCGATCAAGTCATAGGCTCCGATGGTAAATCCCTCCTGCGCCTTGCGCAACCCGCGGATCGTCAGGTCGTAAGTTTTCTGGTACAACACTCCCGGATTTTGCGGGTCGGAGTACACCACTGTATTCAGATAGGCCGGCAGGATGTGCAAAAGATGCGCAAAAGGCGGGGTGGTGTA
Source organism: uncultured bacterium (assembly GCA_964393875.1). Lineage (GTDB taxonomy): Bacteria > Omnitrophota > Omnitrophia > Omnitrophales > Aquincolibacteriaceae > JAHFHB01. The sequence goes on from CAYMUZ010000197.1 coordinate 4,685, forward strand.
GTTGTCCGGCCGGTTAAAAAAATTCCCCATGTCTTCTTTCAAGAGTTTTTTACCGATTGCCCAGAGAATCTTCTTTCTGACAGCCATGAATGATTCACCGAGAAGATGCATATTCTTCTGCTGGCCCGCGATCACCCGGTGTTGAAACACAAAGGGTACCAAGTGCAAAAATACAATGGCTTTCAAGAAAACCGGCCACTTTGCGTTCAAAACCAGAGTCCGGCTATTGAGATCAAGCTGAGTGCGGCGCCCCGGCCAAAAAGCGGAACCTTCTTTGACTAACCGGCTCGCAGGAAAGGGATACCAGGTACGGTCACGATACAGTTCGAATTTAAAATGGAGCGATCGTCGGGCTTCGTCAATCAGCGGCTGAATCTCTGGGATATTCAGGCCGCGCAGATAATTGAAAATCTCCTCTTCCATTTTTTCTTCCTGCGCAGTTTTAAAGATAGGATTGCTTTCAGTCCAGGACCGCTGCGGAACTCTTTCTTTAAAAAGCATGTACGCCAACGCCTGATAATTAAAATGGATCGCCTTTTTTCTGACAAAGGCCGCAACGCGGCGGGCCGTGTTGCGAAGCTGCAGCGCGCGCAGCCCGACATAGATCAAGCCCGGCAGACTTAAAAATAATGTCATGGTCACGGCAAGCTTGAGGTCTCCCAAAGCTCTATACAGCTTGCCGAGAATTGCGGGGACAGAAATAAATGCGCCGGTTTTTTTTGTGCCGGTTTCAGCAACTGTTTTTGGGTTTTGAGGCGCCGCCTTAAATCCCGGCAAGTCCTCGTCTTGCCAGCCGGCAGATCTGAGCATCGTCCACAAAAGAAGCCGGCCTTCCGCCGAAAAAGTCGGCCGCTCCGCAGGCTCTGTGCCCGTCTGTTTTTTCTCAGAAGGATTATTAAGATCACGAAGAAGGGTGGTTAGAAAAATCCCGCTGGCGAGCAAAGCGGCTTTGGGTTTTTCAAACGCATGCTCTCCTTCGGGGCGTTTCCCCGGCAGTCCCAACAGTTCCGACAGCAGGAGAAAACCGGGGTCCTCGATCGCAATGCCGCGGGATATTCTTTTTTGCTGAGCAGCCTCCCAAAATTTTCTTTCGGATAAATCCTTGCCTTTTGAAAGAAGATCCTGCATATCCCGCACAAGCGCTTCCAGTGCCGGATAAGCCCCTGATTTTTTTAGAATCGCGGACAAAACATAGAGGCTGATTTCAGACGAAAAAGTTTCCCCTCCCAGAATCCGGGCCATCACTTCATCGTAAGCTAGGCGAATATCATCCCAGTCAGAGAGCGCGCCAATTTCAAGCAGGCGCTGCGGTTTGATGGAGCTCCAGCCGGAGCCGCGGACACTGACTTGCATTCGGTCATACAAAGGACGAAAAATGTAAGCCACCAGGAAGCCGAAAACTGCGCCCAGGGTTGCGCCGTGAATGAATGCTCCGAGAAGTACCCAGAAAAAAGTTGAGACTGGCAGCCGGCCGGCATCGCTTTGTAAAAAAGCGTTAAGGCGTGAGGACGGCTGCGGCGCTAAAACCGTGGCGCTTGCGGCTGCCTGAAGCGGCATCATGATCCGCTCGGTAAAGCTTTGCCGGTACTGCTCAAGAAAATAAGTAAACGGCCCCTGTAAAACAAGGGCTGCTCTTGGAAGCCCGATCACCTGTTGGGCCGCTTTCACCATTTCATCCCGCGCTTGCTCCAAAGGCATGGCGCCCGTTAAAAACTGTGCTAAAACATGCTGATTTTCTTCGTAAAATGCCGGATCGAATTGCAGCGCAGCCGTTCCTCCGCGCACTTGCCGAATCCACTCATGCAGCAGGGCCAGCCAACGGATCATGGCATCACGCGAAGCCGGCCTGGCCTTGGCAAGTTTTGTTTCCAGTGCCGACAAATTTTTATACACCGGCTTGAAATTTTTAAGAACCCCGTGAAGAGTCAGCACACCCTGATCCCTGTGGCTTTTGGGTATCCAGTGAATCAGCGGAAGAAGGGCTTTTACTTCTTCAGCCTCAGCGGTCTTACTTTTTTTACTATGCGGTTTAACCCGCATCGCCTTGGAGGGCCGGAATGAATATTTAAACGAGTAGACATGATAAAAATACGGGCGGGAAGTCTCTGCCGCGGCTGGCAAAGCAAGGTCATCCGCTCCCATGCGCTTCCAGCTGATCTCACCTGCCTGATGAATGGCCGCCCAGCGCAGAGTAAATAAAAATCCGAACAACCGATGAAACACAAACGTGCGCTGACGCAATCTCACTGATTTCAAATAGGCCGCAAGGGGGCCATACGCCACGCCCCCGGCATCGACTAAAATAACCGGTTTGCGGCCCAGTTTTTTTCTGAGCCGCGGCGCGACAAAATCCTCAAGCTTGTGGGCTGCCGCTGCATTTTTGAGTCCACGCACGGGCGTAAAAAAGTTAAGCATGGCCCACTGACTGAGAACCGTTTTGAATTTCACCGGCGCGTAAACCGGCCCCAAAGAAACAACCGAAAGCAATGTGAGAACCAGCCCCCTGTAAAAATTAACCGCTACAAAATGAAAGAGCAGTCCTAGGGCTACGGGCAGAACCGCCCAAGTCAACGCCTGCTCCCAGACCCGGCGAAAATAGCGCCCATGGCTTGTGTCTGGCGCAAGACCGATGGCAAAAAAAGATTTCTGATTTTCCCCTGGCTTGTCTTGCAAAAACCAGGGGTGGTTCTTCGCGTTCAGCCATTTGGGGAGCCGTTGAGATTTGGCGACAGGCTGAGTCGCTGCAATGGCATCGACTTTGACATAAACTGCCTCAGGAATTTTTTCACGAGACAACCCGCCGCGGTGATAAATCACATACTGGGCCTGATCCGTTTCCACGACTTGAAAGCGCCGATCGTTAGACAACTCGGCAAGCACCGCTTGCGTGTTTTTCTCTGGCTTGATTTGCACACCCTGAGTCACACGCATTTCGGAGCGCATCGTCCCCGATGCGGCCCGAGAAGTCTCGCGGCTCCGCTCGCCGCGAGGCATTTCGGCCCTAGCATTGACACGCCTCACTTCTTCAACAATTAAAGATTCGGCCTGTTCACGCTGACCGAGAAATTCGGCGGTTTCAAAAATGGGGGCATAGCGCGTGGCGATATGCAGGCTGACAGGCATGTGATAACCCGGGACACCTGAAGCCATCCGTTTACGATAAAGGTCTTTGTGCCCTGGTTCGGGCTTCGAAATTTTTGGGGCAATGACGTAATACGAAAAATGATTCTTACGCAGAATGGTTTCGATGTTCTGCTTGTGGAATCCGCCAAAGACGAGAACCGCCGGTTCTGATTGAGAATATTTTTGCAGCGTGGCTTCCACAGCCTGATCGCGCTGTCCGGCCAATTCGTAAAAGCGCATGGCGCGGCAAATATTTTTCTCCCAGCGTTTGGAAAGCGCCAAAGACTTGTGAGTGACTCCCACCACAAATGTCAGCAGTTCCTCTGTCTTGAAAGTGGCCAGCGTATTGCGAATCGCCAGGTATTCATCAAACTTAATCTCTAGTGCGCTCAAGCGTTTGAGCTGTTCCAAAACTTTGTCATAGTGAAAAAGTGTCCGGCTGCGTTCATCGGTGAGAAAAAATTCGGCCAAGTTATTTTCAAAAAGCTCTATTTCTGCAAATAATTTTGATGGGTTTAATTCTTGAGAGGGTCTGCCAAGAAGCGCAGCGTGATTCGCCTGAACAGATGCCGCCCGTTCAGCTCGAAGTATTGTTAGGATGTTAGGATAGGCATTGCTTGGTAGGGGCGGGTTCAAACTGCCTACGGCGGCCTCATGAGGCCGCCCCAAAGCAAGGTCTCTACGCATAGAACGTAGAGGCATAACCCGCCCGTCGGTGTCTAGTGCAGGGGCCGGTTGGGAACCGGCCCCTGCAAAACGCACTGCGACTAGCCGCTTTAGGTATTCCAGCAGGTCCAGCTCGCCGGCATCGAAGCGCTTGCGAAGTTTCATCCAGCCCTTGAGTTCTTTGGGGAAATAGCGTTCGGCCAGCTGTCGAATGGGGGTCGACAAATCCTTGAGGTCTGCATCCGCTTCGGCGCGTGTTTGGGTTGAGCGCCGGTACCATTCGATATTTTCAAGGTGCGTTTGCACGTTATCTGCACCGATGAGTTGAAAATCCAGTCGTGAGTCTTGAGTCGTGGGTTTTGAGTGAGTCCCCACTGAAGACACACGGCCCACGACCGGGTTAAAACGCGTAATATGCGCGTACTCTGCGCCGCCCAGAAGCAATTGATCCATCAGCGCGTGCGCTACTTTTTGTTTCACCACCGGATCTTTGATAAAACCAAAATATTTTTCAGTGGGTACCGGCCCTTCAAAGCCTTCTTCGAACACCGTTTTTACACCGTGTCGCGCCACAAGAAAGTGAATGATTTTTGCAATGTTCTCCTGAGCTTCGAGTGAGTCGTGGGCATCTTGAATAAAAAAAACAGTCTTAGGTCGTGAATCGTCTGTCACCGATTGCGGGGGAATATAGAATTCTTCAACACTGCCCAACGACGCTGCAAGCTGGATCCCTCCGGCGGAGCGTGAAGCCGCTGTAACTGAATGTGTTTTTGCCGCAGATAAAGCACTTTCGGCCTTACGCTTCGCGTGGCTTAGCGGCGGCGCCGCTTGTGCCACATCCATCGTCAGCAGGCAAAGGCACAAGCTTCCCGCGACCATTTTTTTAGATAAAAGCCGGCTATTTTTTCTAAACATTTTAGGCATAGTCCTCATGAATCCGAGGGGTCCTCCTCACAAACGGAGTTCTCCCATCGTTAGTAATAAAGAAGAATACCTGTTGATCTAGCGTGCGGCAAATGAACGGAAAGGAGGATTTTTACATTAGGCAGGCATGCTATAAATCACTAGCTTGTGCAAATGGGCAAACCGGTGTAATTCTTGCTCTGATGAACTCGACCTGGTACACTGCGCTTACTTGGCATTGTGGGTATCGATGCAGGAATTCCGCTAAAAGTTTTTTCCTCACGCTCCGTGCCACAAACAAAACAGCACCTAAAGGGCTCTGGCATGGCTAAAATTAAATCGACGGGCGGGTCTTATCCTCTTCCCGAATATCAGGTTCGGTGGGTCGGCATTATCTTTTTCATCATTATCCACAGCATAGGTTTTATCATCGCACCGCTTTACATCTGGCGGCAGGGTCTGTCTAAGGCGGAGTGGATTCTTTTTGCGACTTATTTTTCGCTAACCAGCCTCTCGATCACAGTGGGCTATCACCGGCTTTTTTCGCATGTGACCTACAAGACAATCGCACCTATCCGGTTTCTGCTGCTTTTCTTCGGGGCCGCAACTTTTGAACAATCGGCCCTTAAATGGTCTTCTCAGCACCGCCAACATCATCAATTCACGGACACCCCGCAAGATCCCTATGACATCACTAAAGGGTTTTGGTATGCTCACGTCGGCTGGATTTTATTCTATAAACACCGCGTCAATTACGACAATTCCCCGGATCTTCAAGCCTCGAGACTCGTCATGCATCAGCATAATTGGTATAGCCTTTGGTCCGTGGGCGCCGGAATGATCATTCCCATGGCGATCGGTTTTGTGATCGGGCAGCCGATCGGGGTTTTTATTGTGACGATTTGTCTGAGGCTCTCACTCGTAGCCAATTCCGCTTTTTTCATCAACTCCTACGCGCACATGGTGGGTTCCAGACCTTATGATAAAACCATTTCGGCGAGGGATCACTGGCTTGGGGCCATTTTGACCAACGGCGAAGGCTACCATAATTTTCATCACAAATTTCCTAATGACTACCGTAACGGCATTCGCTGGTATCAGTGGGACCCCAGTAAGTGGCTTATTTTCGTCTTTAACAAAATCGGCATGGCCTGGGATATCAAGCGCACACCCGATTACCACATCAAAGCCGCTCTTGCTTAGTTTTCGTTGGAGGCGGATTGAATCTGCGCGTCAGAGCGTTCGCGCATAAGGTCAGTGTAAATCTCACGGGGTTTGGAGCCCTGTGCGGGTCCGATCAGCCCTTCGGCTTCTATTTGATCAATGATTCTTGCGGCACGCGTATACCCAAGCCGCATGCGCCGTTGTAAATTAGAGGTAGAGGCCTGCCCCGTTTCAAGCACCACGGCCACAGCTTCATCAAAAAGCTCGTCTTTTTCTTCAGCACCATGACGTGCCCGGCCGTCTTGAACCGCCAAAATATCTGAGAGATAATCAGGCGTTCCCTGGTCGCTCCAAAACTTCACCACGGCATTAATTTCTTCGTCTGTCACAAACGGCGCTTGACCGCGAATAGGCTTGGGCTCGCCCGGCCGCATAAAGAGCATGTCTCCGCGGCCGATCAACTGATCGGCTCCGTTGGTATCGAGCACCGTTCGTGAATCCACCTTCGACGCAACCTTGAAAGCGATGCGTGCTGGAAAGTTGGCTTTGATCACCCCCGTGATCACATCCACAGACGGACGCTGTGTCGCCAAAATTAAATGAATGCCGACCGCACGCGCCAGCTGAGCCAATCTTAAAATGACCGACTCCACTTTGTCCTGCGCCACAATCATCAAATCTGCCAGCTCATCGATCACCACCACAATGTAAGGCAGTTTGTGGGGAATGACATTTTCTGACTCCACATCTTGCACCGCCAAAATGGCCTCATCCGACATGGGGCGCGTGTTAAATGACTGAATGTTGCGCACGCCGCAGGCCGCAAAAAGCCGGTAACGGTTTTCCATTTCGCTAACAACCCAGTTGAGTGTATGCGCTGCCTTACGGGCGTCAGTCACCACAGGGGCCAGCATGTGCGGCAGTTTGTTGTAGCACGCGAGCTCCACCATCTTCGGATCGACCATAACAAATTTCAAATCATCGGGTGTCGCGTAATACAAAAGGCCGCTGATAATCGCATTCATCGCAACCGTTTTACCGCTCCCCGTGGAGCCCGCGATTAAAATATGCGGCATCGTCGTTAAATCTGAAATCAAAGGGCTTCCGCTCGTCGTTTTTCCGAGCACCAGCGGCAGTAACTGCTTTCTGGATTTAAACTCACGGCATTCGATTAACTCCCGCAGACTGACGTTGCTGGAAATCGAGTTGGGCACTTCAATTCCGATCGCTGATTTTCCCGGAATCGGAATAATCATGCGAATGCTTCGCGCCTTAAGCGCGAGAGCCAAATCGTCAGAAAGCGACGAGATCGAGTTGACTTTCACCCCCGGGGCCGGCAATAGCTCATAGCGCGTGATGACCGGTCCCTGCTCCACCTCCACGACCTTCACTTCAATGCCAAACTGTGCCAGAGTGGCTTCCATGATGCGCGAATTGGCTTCAAGATTATCGGTTCCGGCCGCGGCCGCCGCGGGCACATTCAACAGGTCGGTTGAGGGCAGTTTATATTCACGGATCTTGCCCGGCAACGCCCCAACCACACCTTCATGGCGGCCAACTTCATCCCCTTCTGATTTTTTATCTTTCGCGGCAGGTCGCGCACTTGATGGCCTGGTGTCCTGCGCCGCTGGCGTCACGGCCAAAGGAACGCCGCAGAGGGCCTCGGATTTCACCGCAGGGTCAAGAGCCACAGAGTTTTTCAACTCTTCTTTTTGCAGCTCTTGCTTCACTTTTTCAATCTCGGGCGATTCGGAAATGCCGGGACGATACTCTCTCACTTTAATTTTGACATCCGGTAAAAGAGGCGGCTTATTTTCAACCGATTTAGCAGACAACTGCGGCTGTGCCCGAAAAACCTTTTTGGGCAAAGGTTCGGGGAGCGTCTCCTCACGGCTTTCCCGCCAGGCATGAACGACTTCTGCAAATTTTTCGATGAACATCTGTGTGTCTTCAAAAAATCCGTGTAGTGTTTGATGCACTTGGGTCAGCGCGGCCCGTACAAGGGGATAAATTAAAAAATCAGTCGCGAGTAAAACTGAAAGCAGTAAACACGCCCCCGCTAGAATGGTTCCGCCAATCACGCCAAAATAGCGCAGCAGGTGTGAACCCGCAGCGTAGCCCACGGCGCCACCGCGCACAAAACGCTCTTCGGGAACACTGGCAATGGTCACCAGCGTCGCCGTCGCAAACAGCGCGATGGCAAGTCCGACGAATTTAAAAAAACGGCGTTCGGGAACTCTCTGTGCAAAAAAGCAAAATGACCAGAGCAGAAAAACCGCGGGAATAATGTAAGCACTAACTCCAAAAGTAAGGAAAAGCCCAAAAGCAAGGTACGCTCCCGCCACCCCGGTCGCATTGCGCGCGGAGGCCAGGGGATGCGATGTGAAAAAAGAGACGTCCTGCGTGTGAAAGAAAAAAAGGCTGGCCAGCGCAAATAAGCCGGTCAGCAAAAAAAAATATGCCCCAAATTTCGTTCAGTCGTTCTTTTTTCAAGTGCTGCTCGCCTCCATCAAGGACTAGAACTAGTGAACTCCCGTATGGCCGAACCCCCCGCTGCCGCGGACGGTTTCATCAAGATTATCGGCCTCAACCAGCCTCGCCTTGATCACCTCGGCAATGACCATTTGGGCGATCCGCATTCCCCGGCTGACGACAAAGGGGGCCTCTCCCAAATTGATCAGGATCACCTTGATTTCACCACGATAATCGGCATCGATGGTGCCCGGGCTGTTGAGCAAAGTGATGCCGTGTTTCAAGGCAAGTCCGCTCCGTGGGCGAATTTGGGCTTCCGTCCCCATCGGCAGAGCAATGGAAAGACCGGTCGGCACAAGCGCACGACTTCCGGGCGCAATCACGAGGTCTTCATGAATCGCCGCGACGAGATCCAGCGCGCTCGCACCGGCACTCATGTATTGCGGCAAATCCAGCCCACACAGTGACTCATGCCGCTTGACACGCACTTCCAGACCCTGAGCGAATTCGTCTGCTGAATTTGGATTCATACTCCCCCCCTTGAGTGAGACTGCCTCAAAAAGAAACCGTTCCGTTTCCCGATAAAAACCGGAACACGGAACGGCTGTGATGCTTGAGAAAAGAAACTAGCGGCGGGAGCGGGGACGACCGCGATCACGATCACGTGACGGCTCATCCACCAAATCACGCTCGACTTCAGGCCCTAGTACCGGCAGTCCGCCAGGAATCGCTTGTTTGATACTCAGGCTGACTTTACCGCGCTCATCCACGCCAATGGCTTTAGCGTCGACTTCCTGCCCAACCTTGAGATATTCGTTCACGCTCTTCGCGTAGCCATCGGTTACTTCTGAAATGTGGCACAGGCCATCGTTGCCAGGCATATATTCCAGAAACGCGCCAAACGGCATGAGTTTTTTCACAATCGTCTGATAGACGCGGCCCACCTCGGCTTCGGCCGTAACTCCCTGAATACGCGCAATCGCGGCGGCGCTGCTCTCAGGGTTACTTGAAGACACGTGGATCGTACCGTCGTCATCAATGTCAATTTTTGCGCCTGTTTCTTCCACAATTTTACGAATGTTTTTTCCGCCCGGTCCAATCACTTCGCCGATCTTAGACGGGTTAATCCTGATCGTGGTAATTCGTGGCGCGTAGGAAGAAAGCTCTTTGCGAGGTTCCGCAATACTTTTGAGAAGAATCTCGAGAATCTTGCTGCGGGCTTCGAGAGCTTGACTAAAAGATTCTTTCAGAATTTCTTCCGTCACACCCGGAATTTTGAGATCCATCTGGAGCGCGGTCAGGCCTTTACTCGTTCCCGCCGCTTTGAAATCCATATCCCCAAGATGGTCTTCGATTCCGGCGATATCCGTCAGCACTTTCCAACGGCCCGTATCATCGGTGATGAGACCGATCGCAATGCCCGTGACCGGGGCTTTGATCGGAACGCCGGCATCCATCAAAGAAAGGGTGCCGCCGCACACCGTTGCCATGGAACTTGAACCATTCGATTCAAGAATATCTGAAACGAGGCGGATGGCATAGGGAAAAGCTTCCTGATCGGGAATAATCGGAGCAAGCGCACGTTCGGCCAAAGCTCCGTGGCCGATTTCCCGGCGGCCCGGGCCGCGGCTGGCTTTGACTTCACCGACACTGAATGAGGGGAAATTGTAGTGAAGCATAAACGCCTTGGAGCGCTTGCCTTCCAGCGCATCGATCGTCTGCTGATCATCGCCGGAACCCAGCGTCGCGATGCTAAGACTTTGCGTCTGGCCGCGCGTAAACAACGCCGACCCGTGCGTTCTTGGAAGAACGCCAACCTCACAGGTAATCTGGCGAATCTCGCGCTCCTTGCGGCCATCAGGGCGACGCCCCTGTCCCAAAATCATTTCTCGGACAAGCTCTTTTTCATATTTATCAAAAGCCGCTTTCACCGCTGACTTTTTAAAATCCGGCGCAGTCTGATCAAACTGGGCAAGCACTTTCTCAGTGTACAACTTGACGGTAGCCGCTTCGCGTTCTTCCTTAGATTTCAAATCAAATACTTTTTCAAACTCACCCTTGACGGCCGCCTTCACTTTATTGGCGACGTCTTCGCAGCGAACCACTTTTGCAATCGGCTTTTTAGTTTTTCCTGCAACGCGGACCAATTCTTCTAGAAGTTGAGCGACCTCACCCAAAATGCGCTGGCCAAATTTGATGCCGTCCATCATTTTCTCTTCGGTCACTTCTTTGGCACCCGCTTCGATCATCACCACGCGATCACTTGTTCCTGCGAGCACAAGATCGACGTCGCTTTTTTCCATCTCGGCATTCGTCGGATTCGCGACCCACTCACCGTCGACTAAGCCCACGCGCACCGCCGCCATTTTGACATCAAACGGAATGTCGGAAATCAAAAGAGCCGCAGCACAACCGATCATAGACGGAATTTCTGTGGAGTTTTCTCCGTCCACCGAAAGGACGATGACACTGACGGCCACTTCGTTCAAATAATCTTTATTAAAAAGAGAGCGAATGGGACGATCAATCAAACGGCTCGTTAAAATTTCTTTTTCGGAGGGGCGGCCTTCTCGCTTAAAAAAACCACCCGGAATTTTTCCGGCGGCATACGTACGCTCACGATAATCAACGGTCAGGGGGAAAAAATCTTGTCCCTCTTTTATTTCCGGGGCAGCCACTGCCGTCGCCAAAATAACGGTATCACCGTATTGAACGGTGACAGAACCGTGCGCTTGTTTCGCCATACGGCCGGTTTCGATGATTAACTGTTTAGACCCGATAAGACGCGATATTTTCTGAATGCTCATTTGAAGGATTCCTCTTTGGGTTGTATGGATAGGCCAAAAAAAACGCAGTTGGCCACAGTAACGCTATTTGCGCAAATCGAGGCGGGCAATGAGCTTTTTGTACCCATCGAAATTTGTCTTGCTCAGATACAGAAGCAACTTTTTACGCCGTCCGACCATCCTGAGCAAACCGAAGCGCGAGTGATTGTCTTTGGTATTTTTCTCAAAATGAGGTGTTAGACCGTTGATGCGTTCTGTCAGCATGGCAACCTGAGATTCAGCGGAACCTGTATCTTTGGCATTACGGCCAAAATCGGAAATCAGCTTGTTCTTATTCTCTTTGGTAAGCGGCATTTTCTAACCTCTGATCTTATAGACAGTTGCATTTAGAATTTAGCTCAGAAATATACTTTAAAGGTACGGTTTTGTAAAGGACTTCTTTAGCTCTAACAGCCGACTGCCGGCTTGTGAAATATCCCTGCGGATCTGCGTCTTGAGAGCCTCTGCCGTATCAAACTTCTTCTCACCGCGCAAGGCGGGCCCAAGCACTAGTTCTACGGTATCTCCATAGAGGCTAAGTTGTTTAAAATCAATAAGATGCGCCTCAATAGCCAGTTGGCCATGTTCATGAAAAGTCGGTCGTTTTCCGATATTCACCACGGCCCGCCGCCAAAGTCCCGTTTCAAAATCAATGTCCGGCCCGGTGGAGCAATGCATCCCGCTGAGGGCTTTTATCCGGCGCGCCCATGCTGGGTAAACTCCGGCCGGCGGGAGAATCGGGTCTGCCAGCATAAGGTTAGCCGTCGGAAATCCCAGCTCTTTTCCACGCCCCTCGCCGCGCACCACCGTTCCCCAAAGACTAAAAGGTCTTCCGAGGCACTCCG